>JAPSGM010000381.1 GCA_031177555.1 Chloroflexota bacterium | reverse complement strand
CCTCGGCGCGCATGGTCTGCGCGCCGAGGAGTCGGGCGCCTACACCGGGGAGATTTCGCCGCTGATGCTGGCGGGCAGCGCGAGCCACGTCATCGTGGGCCACTCCGAGCGCCGCCGCTACGACAACGAGACCGATGCGGCCGTGGCCGCCAAGGTGCGCTCGGCGGTCGACCATGGCCTGGTGCCGATCGCCGCTATCGGCGAGCATCGAGAGGAGCGCCGCGCGGGCGAGACCGAGGCGGTGATCGACCGCCAGCTGCGGGCCGCCATCTCGCGCCTGGACCGGATCGAGGGAAGCGGCCTGGTGATCGCCTACGAGCCGGTGTGGGCCATCGGCACCGGGGACGCGGCCACGCCCGATGACGCGCAGGCGGCCGCGGCCCAGATCCGGGCGCTGCTGCACGAGGCCGATCCGGACGGCGCGCACGAGGTGCGGATCCTGTACGGCGGCAGCTGCACGTCGGAGAACGCGCCCGACCTGTTCGCCAGGCCGGACGTCGACGGCGCCCTGGTCGGCGGCGCCTCGCTCGATCCGCAGGATTTCAACGCCATCGTCCGCACGGTCGCCGAGCTCCGCGGATGAGCGACGGGACCACGCCGCGGCCTGTGGTCCTGTGCGTGCTCGACGGCTTCGGCCTCAACGACGACCCGACGCGCAACGCCCTGCTGGCGGCGGACATGCCCGCCTGGCGCGAGCTGACCGCCACGTGGCCGACCTGCCGGCTGGCGGCGTCGGGCGAGGACGTGGGTCTGCCCGCCGGCCAGATGGGCAACTCGGAGGTCGGCCACCTCAACCTGGGGGCCGGCTTCCCGGTGCTGCAGGACCTGCCGCGGATCAGCGCGGCGGTGCGCTCCGGCGACTTCGCCCGCAACGCGGAGCTGCGCCTGGCGGCGGACCACGCGCTGGAGCGGGGGAGCGGCCTGCACCTGCTGGGCCTCGTCGGGCCCGGCGGCATCCACGCCGTCGACGAGCACGTCGTGGCCATGGCCGAGCTGGCGCGCGACGTGGGATTGCCGCCGGAGCGGGTCCACCTCCACGCCTTCACCGATGGGCGGGACACGCCGCCACGTTCGGCGGGAGCGCTGCTGCCGGCGCTGGTCGAGCGCCTGGCTAGCGTCGCGTCCGTGGCCACGGTCAGCGGCCGCTTCTACGCCATGGACCGAGACCGCCGCTGGGAGCGGACGCAGCTGGCGTGGGAGGCGATCGTCCACGGTGTGGGTCGCCGGGCCGCGACGGCCGAGGAGGCGATCGAGGTCGCCTATGCCAGCGACGAGACCGACGAGTTCATCCTGCCGACCGTGGTGGACGGCCACGCCGGCATGCGTGACGGGGACGCCGTGGCGCACCTCAACTTCCGCGCCGATCGCGCCCGTCAGCTGACCCGGGCGCTGGCGCTCGACGGCTTCCACGGGTTCGACCGCGGCATCCGGCCCGCCGGGCTGCACGTCGTGACGCTGACCGAGTACCAGGCCCGCGAGGAGCTGCCGGTGGCCGTGGCCTTCCCGCCGGAGGTGGTCGACTCGATCGCCGCCCACCTGTCGCGTTTGGGCCGGACGCAGCTGCACCTGGCCGAGACCGAGAAGTACGCCCACGTGACGTACTTCTTCAACGGCGGCAGCGAAGAGCCGCTGGCCGGGGAGGAGCGCGTCCTCGTCCCATCGCGGCGAGACGTGCCGACCTACGACCTCGCCCCGGAGATGCGCGCGCCGGAGATCACCGATCGCCTGCTCACGGCCATCTCGTCGCGGAGCCACGACTTCGTG
>JAPSGM010000183.1 GCA_031177555.1 Chloroflexota bacterium | reverse complement strand
TGGCCGCGTATGGCTCACGGCGTCGCCGTGGCTGCCGTGGTGATCATCGGCATCAGCGTGGTCATGAGCGATCCGCCGCGCGGAGGCATGCTGTCCTCGGCGCACGACTGGTGGTCGATGTTCGTCGAGGACCTGGCCCGCGCGATCGCCGGCGCAGCGTTTGCGCCAGCAGTGCTCGTGCTCGCATCCGCCTGGATCGCCATCGCAGCCGCTCACCTGCTTCGCGAGCGACGCCCGCACCCAGCCCCACGGCGCCCGTTGGCACAGGCCGCTCCCTGATGCCGATCGCGACCCTCCGGCCGGAGAACGTGGGCGTGCTGCGCTACCTCGGGCACGGGACCAATCCGGCGTCCGTGTCCATCCACCCCCCGACACCGGAGACGGACACGTGGCGCCTGGGCGCACATCCCGACGTCGTGGAGCACCTCTGGACGCGGCTCAATGCCGCCCTGCCGGTCGACGCTCGCTTCCTGGTGGCGGACACTGCAGCGCTGGTCGATCCCCGCTCCGGTTTGATCCTGGCCGTGACGCTGGGAACCCAGTACGCCCTGCGGCTGGGTGGCGCGGGCCTGGCGGCGGCGCTCGCGGCCGGCCACGAGACGAGCCACGAGTTCCGCACCGTGGACCGCACGCTGGACCTTGCCGCGACGTTCGGCGAAGGATGGGTCTTCGGTCGCCGCGACCCGCGCGAGGGTGAGTGGCTCGCGGAGACCGCTGCGGCGACGAACCTATAATCGGTCGCATCCTGCAGAGCTGAGAACCTCGCCGCCGGCCGAGGTCGTGCGGCGTCCGCTTCACCGCGCGTGAGCGCGCTCAACGAGGAGCACGAATGAAGCCCACGACCCCCGACAAGATCCGGAACGTCGCGCTCATCTCCCACGGTGGCGCGGGCAAGACGACGCTCGCCGAGGCGATGCTCTTCGATGCCGGCGCCATCGGTCGCATGGGCAGCGTGGACGCCGGCACCTCCACGCTCGACTGGGACCCGGACGAGCACAAGCGCCAGCAGACCATCAACCTGGCCATCGCCAGCCTGGAGCACGACGGCGTCCGCATCACGCTGGTCGACACGCCCGGCTACGCCGACTACCAGGCCGACGTGGTGCAGGCCCTGGCCGCGGCCGACGCCGCCATCGTGGTCGTGGACGCCAGCGCGGGCGTGGAGGTCGGCACCGAGGAGGTCTGGCGGCTCGCCGAGGAGCGGAAGATGCCCCGCTTCGTGTTCGTCAACAAGATGGACCGCGAGAACGCGAGCTACGACGCCACCCTCGATGCGCTGAAGGCCGCCTTCGGCCCGAAGATCGCGCCGGTGTACCTGCCCATCGGCTCCGCGGATTCGTTCCGCGGCTACATCGACGTCATCGAGGAGCATGCCAACGTGTACGAGGGCGGCAGCCACACCGAGGTGCCCATCCCGCCGGAGATGGAGGGCATCGAGCACACGCGGCGCGACGCGCTGGTTGAGGCCGCGGCCGAGGCCAGCGACGAGCTGATGATGAAGTACCTCGAGGGCGAGGCGATCACCGACGAGGAGATCGGCTCCGCCATGCACAAGGGCACCCGCGAGGGGACGGTGGTGCCGGTCTTCGTGGGGAGCGCGCTGAAGAACATCGGCGTGCGCGAGCTGCTCGACATGATCGTCAAGCACATTCCCTCGCCCGCCGAGGTCGGCACGCGCCCCACGGCCGATGGCAAGGAGCTGGCGCCCGACCCGTCCACGCCGTTCGTGGCCCACGTCTTCAAGACCACCGCCGATCCCTTCGTGGGCCGGCTCACCTACTTCCGCGTCATCTCCGGCAAGCTCCGCTCGCAGGGCCACGTCTACAACGCCGGCCGCCGCGAGGAGGAGCGCATCGGCAACCTGCTGGCGGTGCACGGCAAGGACCAGTCGAGCCTCCCCGAGGTCGGCCCGGGCGACATCGCGGCGGTCGCCAAGCTGACGAGCACCCAGGCCGGCGACACCCTGGTGGCGGACCGCGCACAGGCCGCCCAGCTGCCGCCGCTGCGCTTCCCCGCCCCGAGCCTGCAGGTGGCCATCGAGCCGGAGAGCAAGGCCGACCTGGACAAGCTGGGCCAGGCGCTGAGCCGGCTGCAGGAGGAGGAGCCATCGGTGAGGGTGCACCGCGAGGACGGCACCGGCGAGACGATCCTGACCGCCATGGGCGACGCCCACGTCGACGTCATCGTCGACCGCCTCAAGCGAAAGTTCGGCGCATCGGTCAAGACCGCCACGCCGCAGGTCCCCTACCGCGAGACGATCCGCAAGCCGGCCAAGATCGACAACAAGTTCAAGCGGCAGACCGGCGGCCACGGGCAGTACGGGCACGTGGTCATCGAGTTCGAGCCCGCCGAGTCAGGCGGCGGCTTCGAGTTCGGCAACCGCATCGTGGGCGGCGTGGTGCCGAAGCAGTACATCCCGGCCGTGGAGAAGGGCCTGCGCGAGGCCATGGCCGAGGGCGTACTGGCCGGCTTCCCGGTGGTCGACTTCAGGGCCACGTTGGTGGACGGCAGCTATCACACCGTGGACAGCTCCGAGATGGCCTTCAAGGTGGCGGCCTCGCAGGCGCTCAAGCGAGCCTTCACCGATGCCAACCCGACGCTCCTGGAGCCGATCCTGGAGGTGGAGGTGGTCGTGCCCGACGAGTACATGGGCGACGTGATGGGCCAGATCACCTCCAAGCGCGGGCACGTGCTGGGCATGGATTCTTCCAACGGGATGCAGCTGCTGCGCGCCCAGGTCCCGCAGGCCGAGATGTTCCACTACGCCACCGAGCTGCGCTCGATCACCCAAGGGCGCGGGCGCTTCAGCTGGAAGCTGGACCACTACGCCGAGGTGCCGCACAACGTCGCCGACAGGGTGATCGCCGAGCGGTCGAAGACGACTGCCGCAGAGAAACACTAGCCGCCGGAGCGTCTAGACGGAGGCTGCCTCGAGCTCCCGCCACAGGTTGGTCGGATCATTGATGGCGCTCCGCGACCGCCACGTTCCGCCTCCCGCGACGCAGCACCAGCCATCGGCCGTGCAGGAGGTCACCAGCCTGCGGTACGTACGCCGGATCGCTGACCCGGCGGTTGTTCAGGTACGCGCCGCCCTCCGCGATCGTGCGGCGTGCGTCGCCACGCGACTGCGCCAGCCCGGTGGCCACCAGCAGGTTGAGGAGCGCCGGAACGTCCCCGTCGAAGGGCGTGCGCGGCAGGTCCGCAACGGCGTCGGCAAGCGCTCGCTCGTCGAGCGCAGCCAGGTCGCCGGTGCCGAACACCGCCTCGCTGGCGGCGACGGCTCCGGCGGCCGCATCGGCCCCGTGGACCATGGCGGTGAGCTCCTCGGCGAGGGCCCGCTGCGCCTCCCGCGACTCCGGCCGCTCCGCGACGGCCCGCTCGAGGGCATCGATCTCCTCGCGCGAGCGGAAGCTGAAGGTCTTGAGCAGCGGGACGGCGTCGGCATCGGCCTGGTTGAGGAAGTACTGGTAGAACGCGAATGGTGAGGTCATCTCCGGGTCGAGGAAGACCGCATCCACTTCGCTCTTGCCGTACTTGGTGCCGTCCGTGCGGGTGATCAGGGGCGTAGCCAGCGCATGCACCGATGCATGCTCCACGCGCCGGATGAGGTCCACCCCCGCGGTGAGGTTGCCCCACTGGTCCGAGCCGCCGGTCTGCAGCCGTGCTCCGTATCGGCGGTGGAGCTCGAGGTAGTCCATCGCCTGCAGGATCTGGTAGCTGAACTCGGTGAAGCTGATTCCCTCGTCGGAGAGGCGTGCGGCGACGGACTCCTTCTCGAGCATGCGAGCCACGCTGAAGTGCTTGCCGACGTCGCGCAGGAAGCTGAGCGTGGGCAGCTCGTTGGTCCACTCCAGGTTGTTGACGATGCGCGCCGGGTTAACGCCCTCGAAGGCGAGCAGGTGCTGGATCTGGGCCCGGATGCGCTCGACCCACGCCTTCACTACCTCGGCGTCCTGCAGCGAGCGCTCCACGGACTTGCCGCTGGGGTCGCCCACCAGGCCCGTGGCCCCACCGATGACGGCGATGGGCCGATGTCCCGCCTGCTGCAGCCGGCGCATGGTGACGAGCTGCACCAGGTTCCCGAAGTGAAGCGACGGGGCGGTGGGATCGAACCCGCAGTAGAAGGTGATCGCTCCGGCGTCCAGATCGCGGCGCAACGCCTGCTCGTCGGTCGAGTTGGCGATGAGGCCGCGCCAGTGCAGCTCGTCCAGGACCTGGCCGCTCATGGGCGACTGAGTATAGAACCGGGACCGATGCGTTGACCCGGACCGGCTGGAACCTGGAGCCGGCGCGAGCGATTGCCCGCAGCGGCCGCCGGGCACGCTCCGTGCTACAGTCGGCAGCCGATGTCTCGCCGACCAACCCCGCGCGGCTACCCGCGCCGCCCCCCGAGCCACTTCCCCGGCGCCCGTCCAGCCGTCGGCAGCGCGGCGGGGCCGGCCGGG
>JAPSGM010000380.1 GCA_031177555.1 Chloroflexota bacterium | reverse complement strand
ACGCCAGTATACCAACCGACGTTGCACGGGCCGGCTGGAGGCCCGGGACGGTACAATCGCGCCGCCGATGATCAACTCGCTCGTCCGAACCTTCCGCGGCCCGAGCCGCGACCCGCGCATGACCTATATCAGCCGACCGCTGCCGCGCGACCTCCGCGACGAGGACGTCGTCGCCGCGCTGGAGTTGGCGCTTGCAGAAGATGCCAACCCGGCGTACCTGGTGGAGACGCTGCCCGCTGCACTGCGCAAGGTGACCGGCCGCGACCTCCAGGTGCTGGACCGATCCGTACGGGACGTCACCGGCGCCTTCAGCAAGGTACAGGTCATGATCCGCGACGGCGATGTCGGCCGCTGGCCCGGCTATGACGCCATGTCGTATCCGCTGATCGCTCCCTCGCCCAAGGCCGAGGAGACCCGAGCCGCCATCGTGGCGGCCGATGCGTCCGGCGGTGAGGCCGAGGCGCCGGCCGGCCCGAAGCCGGGCTGGGAGCCGCCGCCACCTCCGGCGCGCCGCTGATGGGACGCCAGAACGTCCCGCGCGACCAGTGGCTCGAGCTCGGCCACGAGTGCCCACGCTGCGGCGAGCAGATCACCGAGGAGGACGTCCACGCCTGGCGCCCGATGCCGGAGGACCCGAAGCTCCTGCTCCTCTATTGCCGCAACTGCGGGGACCGGGTCGAGATCAACCACATCTGACGCTCAATCGTTGAGCAGCGCGTTGATCTGAGCACGCACGTCATCGCTCACGGCGCCCGTACCGCCCAGGATGGTGACGCGTCGAGGATCGAGCCTGAGCAGCTCCGCGCTCACCGAGGCGGGCAGTGACGTCCCCGGCACGAGCAGCAACGGCCCACCGCGCCGAGCCGCGGCCGGCCCGCCGGTCAGGCCATCGGGGTAGTTGCGTCCGGTCGCGATGAAGACCTGCGGCACTGCCGGCCCGAATGTCGCGCGCGAGATGGCCACGGCCGTCGCATAGCGGTCGGCGCCGGAGCGGCGCTCCACCGCCCGGGGCGTGTAGGCCTGCAGCTGGGAGGCGACGGTCGCGTTCACCGCACCCGTCCCGCCCAGGATGACGATGCGCTGAGGCTTGAGGCGCCCGAGCTCGGTTGCCGTGGTGCCGGGCAGGGCCGTCGGGCGCACCAGCAGGATCGGCCCGCCCTGGACCCCGGCGGCGGGGACGCCGGCGAGGGCGTCGGGATAGTCGGCGCCGGTGGCCACGTAGGCGACCGGCACGCCGGTGGCGAAGGTGGCGCGCGAGATGGCGGCGGCCGTCGCGTAGCGATCGGTCCCGTACAGCCGCGACGCGCCGCCCGGCGCATAGCGGGCCAGATCTGCTCTGGCGGCGTCGGAGATGACTCCCGGTCCGCCGAGCACCACGATCCGCTGGGGCTTGAGCCGCAGCAGCTCCGCCCGGGTCGCGGAGGGGACTCCCGTCGATCCGACCAGCAGGACCGGCCCGCCCTTCCGGGCGGCCGCCGCGCCGCCTGCCAGTGCGTCGGGGTAGTTGATGCCGGTGGCAACGTAGGCGACCGGCACGCCCGGGGCGAAGTTCCGGCTCGACACCAGTGCCGCGGTCGCGTAGCGGTCTACGCCGGCGTAGCGCTCGATGAGCACGTCGCCCGGCGAGACGCGGATGACGCGGTCGCCGGCCCCGTTCGAGGTGGTCAGGTAGAGCGAGCCGTCCGGAGCGGCGACGGCCGCCCGAAGTCGCCCATAGTCGCCGTCGAGCAGGACGTCCGCCTGGGTGAGCGTGTTGCCGCCGTTGGACG
>JAPSGM010000182.1 GCA_031177555.1 Chloroflexota bacterium | reverse complement strand
GGCGCCGGCCAGCCGGTGGTCCACCTCCAGCCCATCATCTTCACGGTGGCCACGACCTCGACCACCGGCAGCTACGTGGACGTCATCGGCTTCGGCGTCTTCGAGGTGACGGGCATGGACGCCAACTCGATCTTCGGCCGCGCCGTCAGCGGCGTCTACGCCGATCCCAATGACCCCGCCCTGCGGCGCGCCCAGCGCGCTCGGCTCCAGCCCTGGTAACCCCCTAGGAGAACCCCCGTGGAATTCGAGTACTCGGACAAGAACAGCAAGCGATCCAAGCTCTACATCGCCGTCGGCGTCTTCGCCGCCCTGGTGGTCGGCGCCCTGGTGTACGCCGCGCTGCAGTTCAGCGGCCTGACGCAGCGCGAGGAGACCGTCATGCGCGAGGTGGTCGTGGCGGTGCGCGAAATCCCCGGCCGCAAGCCGATCGAGGAGGCCGACGTGGCGATGCGCAGCGTCGTCGCCGACCCGACCAACGACACGGCCTTCACCCGCATCGACGAGGTGCTGGGCCGCGTGTCGGGCGTCTCGATCCTGACCGGGCAGCTGGTGACGCAGAACATGCTCGCCTCCAGCACCGAGGGCCAGGCGTACTCGATCCTCGAGCCCGGACAGGAGTTCGACCCGTCCGGGCCCGACCTGCGCGCCGTCAGCATCTCGGTGCCGGACGACCGTGCCGTGGCCGGCACGCTTCAGCCCGGACAGCTGGTCGACCTCATCGTGACCATGGCCATCAACCCGGAGGTCGGGCAGACGCCGGAGGAGGCCGAGGAGACGACGGCGCAGTTCCTGCCGGGGCCGTCCACCAAGGTCACCCTGCAGCAGCTGACGATCCTGGCCCGCAACGGCGGCCTCTACATCCTGAGGACCGACCTGGCGACCGCCGAGAAGATCACCGAGCTCACCGCCGCGGGCGGCCAGTTCACCTTCGTGCTGCGCCCGGACGTGGACGACCGCACGGCCCAGACCGACGGATCCACGATCGACCGGCTGATCGAGGAGTACGACTTCCCCGTGCCGCTGCCGCCTGAGTTCGGGGACGACCGCAGCGCAGCTCGCTGAGCCCCCGCGGGGGGACCAGGGAGCGATGGAGCCGGCCGCGAGGCCGGCTCCATCGCCGCTCAGCCGGGCGTGGCGACGAGCCTGCGGCAGGCGTCCTCGACCTGCCCCCGCGTCTCCTCCATCGGCGCGGAGCCGTCGATGACGACGTCGGCGGCCGCCACCTTCTCGTCCTGCGCCGACTGGTTCGCCAGGCGGCGCCGAGCCTCCTCCTGGCTCATGCCGCGGGAGGCCAGGCGCGAGAGGGCATCGGCCTCGTCGCAGCGCACCACCCAGATCTCGTCGCACGCGTCGTGGAGCGGCGACTCGAGCAGCTTGATGGCCTCGATGCAGGCGGCTGCGACGCCGCCGGCCTCCAGCTCGGCGAGCCGGGCGCGCGTCTCGTTGCGGACCAGCGGGTGCAGGATCGCCTCAAGGTCGCGCAGGGCGTCCGCGTCGCTGAACACCACGGCCGCCAGCCGCCCGGCCTCGATCGTCCCGAAGCGCTCCTCGATCCGGCGCCGCGCCTCCGCGTCGTTGTTGCGGATCTCGCGGGCCACCGCGTCCAGGTCAAGGACGGCCACGCCCAGGTCGCGCAGCCACCCGGAGACCGTGGACTTCCCGCAGCCGATGTTCCCGGTCAGCCCGATGACCTTCACGGCCGCTCCGTCGGCAGGGGCTGGCAGCGCGGGCAGAAGTGCGTGCTGCGCTGGCCCACCGTGATGCGCCGGATCTCGCGGCCGCAGCGCAGGCACGGCTCGCCGGTGCGCCGGTAGACGTGCAGCCGCTCCGCGTTGGCGCCCGGCTCGCCATCGGCGCCGACGTAGTCGCTGAAGCTCGACCCGCGGTTGGCGATGGCCTGCCGCAGCACGGCGCGCAGGGCGCGATGCAGGCGGCGCACCTCCTCGGGACTCAGCGTGTCGGCGGCGCGCAGCGGGTGAAGCCGTGCCCGCCACAGCGCCTCGTCGGCGTAGATGTTGCCCACTCCCGCCACGAACGACTGGTCCAGCAGCAGCGTCTTCAGCCTCGCCGAGCGGCCCGCCAGGCGCGCCGCCAGGCGGGCGCTGCTGAACGAGGCCGCCAGCGGCTCCGGCCCGTGCCGCCCGAACACGTCGCCGACCCGGTACGGCCGGCGCGGCTCGGCCACGCGCCGCCGCACGCCTGGCGCCACGCGCCGCCGCAGGCCGCCGCCCTCCCACAGCCCGATCCGCCCGAACTTGCGCACGTCGCGGTAGCGCAGCTCGCGGCCGTCGGCCAAGCGGAACACGACCCTGGCGTACGGGTCGTCGGCGCTCCCCGGCTCGGCGACGATCAGCGCGCCCGTCATGCGCAGCGCCACCGTCATCACGCGGCCGTCGGCCAGGTTGACCAGGACGCTCTTGGCCCGCCGCCCGACGCTGCTGATCTGGGCGCCGCGGACCTGCTCCACGAAGGCCTCCGGTGGCTCGGGATGCGCGATGGTCCGCGGCCAGCGCACCTCGGCGTCGGCGATGCGGGCACCGGCCACGCGGCGCTGGAGGTCGCGCGCCACGGTCTCCACTTCCGGCAGTTCCGGCATGGGGCGAGCCTACGCCCCCAGCGGCTCGGCGAGCACCGCCTCCTCCGCCTCCTCGCGGGCGACCTGTACGGCGCTCTTCGGGATGCGGCGCCACGTCCCGTCCTCGCGGACGTAGCGGTCCATGCGCTCCCAGTCGTCGCCGACCTTGAGCTCCACCTCCAGCGGCGGGTCGAGCGGCAGCGCCCCTTCCATGACCTCGCGGGCCAACTCGGCCAGGACGGGCAGCTCGTCCTCATCGGTCTCGAAGACGAGCTCGTCGTGGACCTGCAGCAGGATGCGCGAGGAAAAATCGCGCTCCCGCATGGCGGCATCCAGCCGCACCATGGCGATCTTCATCCCGTCGGCGGCGGTGCCCTGGATCGGCATGTTGATCGCCATTCGCTCGCCGGCCGAGCGCAGCGCCGAGTTGCGGGCCGTCAGCTCCGGCAGGTAGCGGCGCCGGCCCAGCAGCGTGCTCACGAAGCCCTGGTCGCGGGCCAGGATCCGGATCTCGGTCGTGTAACGGCGGATGCCGGGATAGGCGGCGAAGTAGTCGGCGATGAAGCGCTGCGCGTCCTCGCGCGGGATCTTGAGCCGGTCGGCCAGCCCGAAGTCGGAGAGGCCGTAGGCAATGCCGTAGTTGATCATCTTGGCAACGCTGCGCTCGCGCGGGCCGACGTCCTCCGGCACCAGACCCAGCACCCGCGCCGCGGCGGCCAGGTGGACGTCCGAGTGGGCGGCGAAGTCCGCCTTGAGCCCCGCGTCGCCCGAGACATGGGCCAGGATGCGCAGCTCCTGCTGCGAGTAGTCCGCGCCCAGCAGCAGCCGGCCGGGCGGGGCCACGAAGGCGCCGCGAATGCGGCGTCCCAGGGCCGAGCGGATGGGGATGTTCTGCAGGTTGGGATCCATGCTCGACAGGCGCCCGGTGGCCGCCACCGCCTGCGCGTAGGTGGTGTGCAGCCGGCCGTCCGACCCGACCATGCCCGGCAGCGCGTCCACGTAGGTGCCCTTCAGCTTGGAGATCTGGCGATGCTCCAGGATCAGCCCCACCACCTCGTGCCGCTCGCGCAGCTCCTCCAGGACCGATGCGTCGGTCGAGTACCCGGTCCGCGTCCGCTTCGTGGCCGGCAGCCCCAGCTCGCGGAAGAGGATCTGCTCCAGCTGCTTTGGCGAGCCGATGTTGAAGTCGTGCCCAACCAGGCCGAAGATGCGCGACTCCAGCCCGGCCAGCTCCTGGCCGAACTCGACGGCCATCTCGCCGAGCTTGTCGCGGTCGATGGCCACGCCGGCCAGCTCCATGCGGGTGAGCACCGGGAGGAGCGGCATCTCCACCTCGCGGAAGAGCGCCATCAGCCCGGCCTCGGTGAGCTCCGACTCCAGCTGCGGCCGCACCAGCAGGCTGGTCAGGGCCTCGGCCGCCGCGCGTCGGGCGCTGGCCTGCTCCTCGGCGCCGGTCTCGGGGCTCGCCGGCCGCTCGGGAAGCTGGCCGCCAAAGCGGTTCGCGGCCAGGTCGTCGAGCGCCAGGGCGCGGAGCGACGGATTGACCATCCAGCTCGCGACCAGCACGTCCATGGGCGCCGCATCGAGCGCGGCGCCGCGCACGGCCAGCATCACGGCCAGCTGCTTGAGGTCGTGGCCGGTGGCGGTGCGGTCGCTCCGGCCGAACCAGGCGGGCAGCGGGCGGTCGTCGGTCCAGGGCAGGTACCACGTCGTGCCGTCCGCCCCGGCCAGCCCGATGCCGACCAGCGCCCGATCCAGCGGCCGGCCAGCTCCGGCCGCCCAGCCGAGCCCGACCGCCCCGCCCTGCGCCTCCAGCAGCTGGCCGTGATGCTGGCCGTGCGCGGCGCCGCGCTCGATGCGGCGCCCATGGACGTGCTGGTCGC
>JAPSGM010000379.1 GCA_031177555.1 Chloroflexota bacterium | reverse complement strand
GCAACTTTACCTGCTCGGCCCGGTACGGTCGCTCGCGCACCACCACCTCCACCTCGTTGCCGACGCCCGCGGCGGCGACCGGCAGGAAGGCCATGGCGATTCTGCGGCCCAGCGTCGGCGAGGCGGTGCCGCTGGTCACGATCCCCGCCGCCCGGCCGTCGACCAGGACCGGGTAGCCGTGGCGCGCCACCGCGTCGTCGAGCATCACCAGCCCGACCAGCCGGCGCTGCGGACCCGCCTGCTGGACCGATGCCAGCGCCGCGCGCCCCACGAACTCGCCCTTCTCGAGCTTCACCACCCGGCCGAGGTTGGCCTCGTACGGGTTCACGTCACGCCCCAGCTCGTTGCCATACAGCGGCATGCCCGCCTCCAGCCGCAACGTGTCGCGGCTGCCAAGGCCGCAGGGCCTGAGGCCGAGCGCGCGGCCGGCCTCGACCAGCGCATCCCACAGCGCGGTGGCACGGCGGGCGTCGCAGAACAGCTCGAACCCGTCCTCGCCGGTGTAGCCGGTGCGCGCCACCAGGCAGTCGACCCCGGCCACCGCGCCGCGCTCCGAGCGGTAGTTGCCCAGCGGCTCCAGGTCGAAGTCGGTCAGGCCGGCCAGCAGTTGGGCGGCGGCCGGCCCCTGCGGCGCGATGAGCGCGGTCCGGTCGGAGCGGTCCTCCAGCCCGGCGTCGAAGTCGCCGTGGCGCCGCAGCGCCTCCAGGTGCTCGGCCACGGCGGCGCGGTTGGCCGCGTTGCAGACCAACAGGTAGCCGTCGTCGGTTCGGTACAGGATGAGGTCGTCGATGATGCCGCCGTCCTCGGCGCACAGCATCGAGTACTGCGCCTGGCCAGGATCCAGGGCGCCGGGATCGCTGACCACCGCGTAGCGGGTGAAGGCCAGCGCCTCCGGCCCGGAGACCTGCAGCTCGCCCATGTGCGACAGGTCGAACAGGCCCACCCCGCTGCGGACGGTGCGGTGCTCGTCGACGATCGAGGCGTACTGCACCGGCATCTCGTACCCGGCAAACGGCACCATTCGGGCGCCCAGTTGCACGTGGCGCTCGTGGAGCGGCGTGCGGCGCAGCTCGGCCACGCCGGTCACGAGGACGCCTCGCCGGTCGAGGCCCGCCGCGGCGCGGTCGCCGACGCTCGCCGGGCGATCACGCTCGCCGCCTCCTCGACGACGCTGCGTTCGGTGGCATGGGTCATGATCTCGAGCGCCTCCTCCAGCTGGAACCAGCGGACCTCGTCGAACTCGTGGTCGTGCTGCGCCACGTCGCCGCCGACCGGTCGCATGAGGAAGAAGTGGACCGCCTTGTGGAAGCGGGTGCGGCCGCGCACGAAGAAGTAGGTGATCGAGCGCAGCGGCGCCTCCAGCTCGACCTCCAGGCCAGTCTCCTCGCGCGTCTCGCGCAGGGCCGTCTCCTCCAGGGACTCACCGGCATCCGGCGTGCCCTTCGGCAGGGCCCACAGCCGTGGGTGGCGCCGATGGACGAGGACGATCTCGGTGTGTCCCGCCGCCGACCGATGGACCACGCCGCCCGCGGACGTGGCTCGCGCGTTGCGGAGGGCCGCCACCGCCGCTACGCGCGGCGGGCGCGGGTCGTGCCGAGCGAGAGTGGGGCGCGGCGGGCTCGCACGCGGCCGGGGCGACCGACCGAGGGGAATGTGAAGCCGCTGGTCTGCGAGCGCAGCGCGGCGACCGTGGGCAGCCGGTGGCGCGCAGCCTTCGGCCGGTGATACACGGTGGCTCCCCTTCCCAGGCCCAGGCGCGGCCGCGATCCAGACGC
>JAPSGM010000181.1 GCA_031177555.1 Chloroflexota bacterium | reverse complement strand
GCGGGCAGTCGCTTCCGAAACCGCCCGCGTTCGGGGAGCAGGAGATCCGTGATCTCGTCGCCTACGTCGGTGCGCTCGGAACCGGGCCGCCCATCCCCCAGGTCGATCCTGACGCATCGGTTTCCGAAGGCATGAAGATTTTCGTTGCGAACTGCGCGCCATGCCATGGCGCGACCGGCGCCGGCGGTGCCGTCGGGGGCGGCTGGCTGGCGCCGTCGCTGGATCGGGCCTCGCCGCTGATCGTGGCTGAGGCCATGCTCACCGGCCCCGGCCAGATGCCGGCCTTCGACCTGCCGGAGGACAACGTCAGTGAGGTCGCGGCGTACGTGGAATACCTGCGCACGAGCCCGCATCCGGGCGGCCTCTCGATCGGCAACATCGGACCCGTGCCGGAAGGGTTCGTAGGTTGGCTGGTGGGCATGGGCCTGCTGGGGCTCCTGGCGTACCTGGTCGGGCGCGATTGGACGAAGGCAACATGAGCGCTGAGCGCTGGATCTCGGTCGGGCTGGCGCTTTCCATCGCGGCCTCGATCGGGCTCGTCGTGACCTACGTCCTCGGCGGACAGCCCCAGGTAGAGGGCGCGTTGCTGGCCGTTGCGCTCGGGGGGCTCGGCGCGGCGCTGGTCGTCTGGGCCGCGCGGCTGGTCGATGCCCGGACCCAGACCGAGGCGCTGCACCCGACCGGGAGTCCGGGTGGCACGCCAGCCGCCACCGAGGAGCCGGTTGGCGCTGGCGAGGTCACCCGCCGCAGATTCCTCCTGCGTCTCCTCGCCGGCGCCGGGGCGGCGCTCGCGGCGGCGCTCGCCATCCCGGTCCTTTCGCTCGGCCCGCGGCCCGGGCGTGAGCTCTTCCGCACCGACTGGGCCGGGGGCGCGCGAGTGGTGGATGCCGATGGCCGGCCGCTGCGCGTCGCGGACCTCGCGATCGACAGCGTGCGGACCGTCTTCCCCGAGGGCAGGATCGGATCGCCCGACGGGCAGACGCTTCTCATCCGGGTGCGGCCCGCCGACCTGGCCCTACCGGACGGGCGGGCGGGCTGGGCGCCCGAAGGTTGCGTCGCCTACTCGAAGGTTTGCACCCACGCCGGCTGCCCGGTCGGGCTGTACCGAGCGGCAGACCATGCCCTGCTCTGCCCGTGTCATCAGTCGACGTTCGACGTTCTGCGCGGCGCGGTGCCCACCTTCGGACCCGCGGTACGGCCACTGCCACAGCTGCCGCTCGAGATCGACGGCGACGGATACCTCGTGGCGACCGGCGACTTTCCGGAGCCGGTGGGGCCTCCCTTCTGGGACATGACGCACGATGGCGAGGCGGGAGGCTGAGCCAGTGATCCGATGGGTTGACGACCGCCTGGGCCTGGCCTCATTCGCCCGTTCCGGCCTGCGCAAGGTCTTTCCCGACCACTGGAGCTTCCTGCTCGGCGAGGTCGCGCTCTTCTGCTTCGTGGTCCTGCTCGTGACCGGCATCTTCCTGACGCTCTTCTATGTGCCGGACGGCACGCCGGTCATCTACGAGGGTCCCTATCCTCCGCTGCAGGGCCAGCAGGTCTCGGCGGCGTACGAGTCGGTGATGAAGCTCAGCTTCGAGGTCCGCGCCGGCCTGGTGATGCGGCAGGTCCACCACTGGGCCGCGCTCGTCTTCCTGGCCGCGATCACCGTGCACATCCTGCGGGTCTTCTTCACCGGCGCGTTCCGCCGGCCGCGTGAGATCAACTGGCTGGTGGGCATCGGGCTCCTGACCCTGGCCCTGGCCATGGGCATCACCGGTTACTCCCTGCCGGACGACCTGCTGTCGGGGACCGGTCTTCGCATCCTCTACAGCGTCGTGCTGGGCATCCCGTTCCTCGGGCCATATCTCGCCTTCCTGCTGTTCGGAGGTGAGTTTCCGACCGAGACGATCGTGAGCCGGCTCTTCGTCTTTCACATCATGCTGCTTCCGGCGCTGCTCATCGGCGGCATCCTCGTCCACCTGGCCATCCTGTGGCGCCAGAAGCACTCGCAATGGCCCGGCCCGGGTCGAACCGAGCACAACGTCGTGGGCAAGCCGTTCTGGCCGTCCCAGGTCCTCAAGTCGACTGGCCTCATGCTGCTCACCGCGGCGGTGCTGGGGTTGATGGGCGGGCTTCTCCAGATCAACCCGATCTGGACCTACGGGCCCTTCGAGGCGACCACCGTGAGCGCTCCCGCGCAGCCCGACTGGTACGTGGGCTGGCTGGACGGCGCGCTCCGGCTCTTTCCACGCTTCGAGCTCACGGTCCTGGGCGTCACGTTGGCGGATACCTTCATCGCGGGAGTCCTGATTCCCGGGTTCGCGTTCACGATCATGGCGCTGTGGCCGTTCATCGAGGCACGCGTCAACGGCGACCGGGCCGCCCATCAGCTCCTCCAGCGTCCGCGCGACGCGCCGCTTCGATCCGCCGTCGGCGTGGCGGGGCTCACCTTCTTCGTGACACTGACCCTCGCCGCCGGAAACGACGTGGCGGCCAACATCTTCCGGGTCCCCGTGGAGACGCTGACCGACCTGCTGCGGCTTGCCGTGGTGGTCGCGCCACCGGTGGCCGGCGTGGTCACCTGGCGCGTCTGCCGGGAGCTCCAGCGCCGCGATGTCGAGCGTGGCACCAATGGCGAGCGTGGCAACGATGGCGAGGCAGGGCCAGTGCGCCTGCGGAGGAATGATGCGGGCGGATTCGAGGAGGTGGATTGACGCGGACAGCCGCTATTAATGGCGCAGCCAACCACCGGCACCAATGACGAGCAGTACCACGCCGGGAGCGAGGAGCCACGTGCCGTAGACCAGGCCGAGCAGGATGAGCGTCGCGGCCATCGCGGAGACGATCGGCCAGGCGCTCGCAGCCGGAATCAGATCGGGTCCGCCTGCCAGCGGGCGCTCCCTGGGCCCTGGGGGCGGATGCTCGAAACCGATGATCCTGCTCAGCGCCGCACCCACGCCGCGTGGCGATGTCCCCTCCCCCTCGCCCGAGCCAGGGCGCGCGACACGGATCAGCACCAGCAGGCCGCCTGCCACAACGCCGCAGGCGAGCACGATGAAGACGAGCAGGGTCGTGCCCGCCCAGTCATACCCGACGGCGAAGGCCTGGTACGCCCGGCTCGCGAACCAGTACACGACGGCGATCACCGCCGAGTAGAGCATGGTCCGCAGAAAGAATCGGACCTCCTCAGCCATCTCCCACCTCCCGCGCATCGAAGACGGGGCGCTCGGAGCGGATTGGCGGCATGGAGGCGAAGTTGTGCCGCGGTGGTGGTGAGCTGGTTGCCCACTCGAGGCTGTTTCCCCGCCACGGATCCGGCCCCGCAATCGCTCCTCGCCGCATCCAGATCGCGTGGACCATGTTCCACAGGAAGATGGCCATCGCAATCGCGATCAGCATCGATCCGACGGTCGATATCGCGTTCAGCGCGGCCCAGCCGCCGGGATCGGCATAGTCGGCGACCCGGCGCGGCATGCCCGACAGGCCGAGCAGGTGCATCGGGAAGAAGGCGGTGTTGAAGCCGATGACCAGGAGCCAGAAATGGGCCTTGCCCAGCCCCTCGTCGAGCATCCGGCCGCTCATCTTCGGGATCCAGAAGTAGAAGCCGGCGAACGCGGCGAAGAGGCTACCGCCGAAGAGCACGTAGTGCATGTGGGCCACCACGTAGTACGTGTCCTGCACGTGGTAGTCGATTGCCGGCGAGGCGACGATGACGCCGGTGATGCCACCGATCAGGAACTGCAGCAGGAAGCCCATCGCAAAGAGCATCGGCGTGGCGAAGCGCAGCCGGCCGCGCCACATGGTTGCAATCCAGGTGAAGAACTTCACCCCGGTGGGGATGGCGATGGCGAAGCTGGTGACCGAGAAGAAGACCGGGTTGATGGCCCCGGTGGTGAACATGTGGTGCGCCCACACGCTGAAGCTGAGGACGCCGATCAGGAGGGTGGCGAAAACGAGCGCGGTGTAACCGAAGATTCGCTTCCGTGAGAAGACCGGGACCACCTCGCTGATCACGCCGAAGAAGGGCAAGGCCATGATGTAGACCTCGGGGTGCCCGAAGAACCAGAAGAGGTGCTGCCAGAGGATGGCGCTCCCGCCGCGAGCCGGCTCGAAGAAGCTCGCTCCAGCCGTGCGATCCAGGAACAGCATCGCCAGGGCCGCAGTCAGCACCGGGAAGGTGAGCAGGATCAGCAGGCTGGTGACCAGGATGCTCCACACGAAGATGGGTATGCGGAACATCGTCATGCCCGGCGCGCGCATGGCGAAGGTCGTGGCGATCAGGTTGATCGCCCCCAGGATGCCGCTGGCGCCCGATAGGAGCAGGCCCATGATCCAGAGGTTGCCGCCGGCGCTGGGCGAGTACACCGCGCCCGACAGGGGGGCATACCCGGTCCAGCCGAACGCTGCTGCGCCCCCCTCGGTCAGGAAACCGGAGAAGGCGACGATCCCTCCAAGCAGATAGAGCCAGTAGCTCAGCGCGTTCAGTCGCGGGA
>JAPSGM010000378.1 GCA_031177555.1 Chloroflexota bacterium | reverse complement strand
TTGGGGCGCACGCCGGCGATCTCGATCACCGGGGCCAGGCCGGCATGGATGATCCCGACGACGATGGCCAGGAGGACGCTGGTGTACGTGATCTCGGATTCCCCTCGAGGCTATGCAGGCCATGCCCGTTGCCAGGCGGCACAAGTATACGGGCGCGCGGGGCGGGCCCTAGAGGCCGTATCGTTCCTTCATGGCCTGGTACCGCCGGTAGCTCGGCTCGTCGAGCTGCGGCGACAGGGCGGTGTCCAGGAGCGGGACCAGCTCCTCGCGCAGGTAAGCCCCACGCGCCATCCATTGGTAGTAGCTGCGGCCGGAGTGGTGGTACGGCCCGTACAGCTTGCCGCCCCAGCGGGCGACCAGCCAGCGGAACAACGGTTCGTGCCGGACGTGCATCCGGAGCGTCACCTGCGGGATGCGGCCATCCCCGCCGAAATGCCCCTCGCCGACGAGGAGGCCGACCAGGATGCCGAGCTCGAACGGATCGGGAGCGTCCGCTCGCACAGGGTCCGCCGCCGCGGGAGGGTGGGGCGTACCAGCTTCTGCGGGCCTCGGCCGCGATCCGGAAGCGGCCGGTGGGGCAGGCTCTGGCGTTGTTTCACCGTCAGGAATCACGTGAAACACCACGTTGTTTCACCGTAAGGTAACACGTGAAACGGGCTCCCCGATAACGCGCTGGTAACCGCCGCGTAAGTCGCAAACTGGTAGAATCAGGGCGCCCAACCGAACTCGCTGCGGAGTGCCTGTGGTCAGGGTCACGGCCTGCACAAACCAGAAGGGCGGCGTCGGCAAGACGACGACCGTGGTCAACTTGGCGGCCTTCCTGGCCCTCTCCGGATCATCGACGCTCGTCATCGACATCGACCCGCAGGGAAACGCGACCAGCGGGCTCGGCGTGGATCGCCGGGCCCTCGATCGATCGGCCTATGACGTCGTTGTCGACCGGATGCCCATCGGCGAGGCGGTGGTCGGGACGGCGATCGAGGGCCTCGACCTGGTGCCGTCGACCGCCGCGCTGTCGGGGGCCGAGATCGAGCTCGTGGAAGCTCCGGCACGCGAGCGGCGCCTCTCGGCCGCGCTGGCGGGACTGAACGGGCAGTACGAGCGGGTCCTGGTCGACTGCCCACCGTCGCTCGGCCTGCTGACGGTGAACGCGCTGACCGCTGCGGACGGGGTGCTGATCCCGATCCAGACCGAGTACTACGCACTGGAGGGCCTGAGCCAGCTGGTGAACACCATCCGCCTGGTCCGCGAGGAGCTCAATCCGCGGCTCGAGATCGAAGGAGTGCTGCTGACGATGTACGACGCACGCACCAACCTGTCGGCACAGGTCGCCGCGGAGGTGCGCCGGCACATGAACGGGACGGTGTACGAGACGGTCGTGCCGCGCAGCATCCGTCTCTCCGAGGCCCCCAGCCACGGGCTGCCCATCGCCATCTACGATCCTTCGTCCCGCGGGGCGCAGGCGTATGGCCAGCTCGCGGCGGAGGTCGCGGCGCGTGGCTAGGTCCTTCGGGCTCGGCCGCGGCCTGGATGCCCTCATCCCGCGGGCGGCGACCGAGGCGGGCACCCACCAGGTCCCGATCGACCGCGTCCGCCGCAACCCTCACCAGCCGCGCGTGGACTTCGATGAGGAGACGCTCGCCGAGCTGGCGGCCTCGATCGGCGCGCACGGCGTCCTCCAGCCGATCATCGTCCGCGACGCGGCGGACGGCGGCTATGAGCTGATCGCCGGTGAGCGGCGCCTGCGTGCCGCACGGGCCGCCGGCCTGACCGAGATCC
>JAPSGM010000043.1 GCA_031177555.1 Chloroflexota bacterium | reverse complement strand
GGCGGCGGCTGGCTGTTCGCCTATCCACCGCCTCCGGCCCACCTGCTGCCCGGCGAGGTCGGCGTGTACGAGCCCGATGGCGGCGCATCCGCCGAGCTGCTCATCGTCAGCTACGCGAACGGCCTGCGGCTCTCGCTCCAGGCGCAGCGGCAGCTGCAAGAGCGGCACGGCCTGGCGGCGCGCGTCATGGATCTGCGCTGGCTCAACCCGCTCCCCTACGAGGCGGTGCGCTCCCACGCCGGGGAGGTGGGCCACGTGCTGGTCGTCGACGAGTGCCGGCGCACCGGCGGCGGCGTGGCCGAGGCGCTGATCGCCGATCTGGCGGAGGCCGGCATCGGTCGCCGGCTGGGCAGCTTGCGGGCGGTCGACTCCTTCGTACCGCTGGGCACCGCCGCCTCGGCCGTGCTGGTGGGCGTGGACCAGGTGGTGACCGGCGCGCTGGCCGCCGTGGGCGGGCGAACGCCAGCATGACGCGGCGCGGCGCCCGCCGGGTGGCCCTCATCTGCCCCGGCCGCGGGGCCTACTCAGCCGCGTCGTTGGGCTCGTTGCCGGCCGACCATCCGCTGGTGGGCCGCGCCGAGGAGCTCCGCGCGCGCTACGAGCTGGAGCCGCTGCTCGTGCTGGACGGCGCCGAGCGATTCGACCCGTCGCGCCACCTGCGGCCGGCAAATGCCTCCCCGCTCATCCTGCTGGCCTCGCTGCTGGATGCGGAGCAGGTCCTCGCCGACCACCGCGTAGTGGCCGTGGCCGGCAACTCGCTCGGCTGGTACACGGCTCTGGCCATCGGCGGCGCCCTCCTGTTCGACGATGCCTTCCGCCTGGTGCAGGAGATCGCCCTGCTGCAGGAGCTCCCTGCGGCCGAGGGCGGCTCCGGCGGGCAGGTCATCTACCCGCTGATCGACGCGGCGTGGCAGCCCGACCCGGACCTCGAGGCGGCCGTCGGCGCCGCCCTGCACGATGGTGACGGTGGTGACGGTGCCGCGGGCGAGGTGTACCCCAGCATCGACCTGGGCGGCTACGCAGTGCTGGCCGGCGACGATGCGGGGGTTGAGCGGCTCCTGCGGCTGCTGCCGCCGGTGCGCGTCGGCGAGCGGCTCTTCCCGCTGCGGTTGGCGCTGCACGGTCCGTATCACACGCCGCTGGTGGAGCACGTTGCGGTGGCCGCTCGGACCGCGCTGGCGGACCTCGAGTGGCGCTCCCCCACGATCACGCTGGTGGACGGACGCGGCGCCCGATGGACACCGTGGTCCACGGACCCGGCAGCCCTGCGCGACTACACGCTCGGCGAGCAGCTCACCGCGCCGTTCGACTTCGCGTCCAGCGTCAACGTCGTGCTGCGCGAGCACGCGCCGGAGCTCCTGGTGCTGCCCGGCCCGGGCAACTCCCTGGGCGGTGTCTGCGGCCAGCTGGTGGTGGCGGAGGGCTATCGCGGCATCCGTAGCCGGTCCGATTTCGAGGCCGCGCAGGCGTCCGATCGGCCGGTCATCCTGTCCATGCGCCGATGACGCCCGCCTCCCCGGCGCCCGACGCCGCGGCAAGCTTGTGGCTGGCTGACCCGCTCGACCTGACCGGCACACTGGCGCCGCTGGCCCACGGCCGCGGCGACCCGACGATCCGGCTGCTTCCCGGCACGGTCTGGCGCGCGACGCGCACGCCGCGCGGACCGGCAACCATCCGCCTCGCGAGGTCCGGCGACCGGATCGACGTCGCCGCATGGGGCCCGGGAGCGAATGCCGCGGTGCAATCGGCGCCCGGCCTCCTCGGCCTGGAGGACGAGCCGGACGCGCTCGTGCCGCGTCACCGCGTCGTCGCCGACCTGGCGCGGCGCTTCCGCGGCCTGCGCCTGCCGCGGACCGGCCGTGTCTTCGAGGCGCTGCTGCCGGCGATCTGCGAGCAGAAGATCACCGGCGACGAGGCGCGTGCCGTCTTCCGCGCCATCGTGCGCACGCACGGCGAGCCGGCACCGGGGCCCGGCGGCCTGCGGCTGCCGCCGCGACCGGAGGACCTGGCGCGCCTCCCCTACTTCGCCTTCCACGCGCTCGGCCTGGAGCGGCGCCGCTCCGAGGTGATGATCCGCGCAGCGCGCCGGGCCGACCGGCTGGAAGGGGCGCCGGCCGCGGAGGCGGTGCGCCTCCTGCTGGCCTCGCCGGGGATCGGCCCGTGGACGACCGCCGAGACGACTCGCGTGGCCCACGGCGACCCGGACGCGGTGAGCGTCGGCGACTACCACGTGCCGAACCTGGTGGCGTGGGCCCTCGCCGGGGAGCCGCGCGCCGACGACCCGCGGATGCTGGAGCTGCTGGAGCCGTACCGTGGCCAGCGCGGCCGCGTGCAGGTCCTGCTCGAGGCGTCGGGGATCCGCCCGCCGCGCTACGGGCCGCGGATGCGCACGCGCCGTATCGCGCACCTTTAGAGCTTGGTCATTCGCAGATCGCGCTGACCATGAACGCCTACGCGCATATCCGGCTCTGGAGCGAGACGCGGCCGACCGCATGTGCCGGTGGGGCGTGAGTACGAGCCTTGACCGTGCGTTGTGTGCCACGCTCCCGGCGAGATGCGAGAGAGGCCGAGCAAATGCCCGCCTCAACCCTGCTAGCTTTTTCCAGGAGCCGGTCGCTCCAGGTCCTTGATGATCTCCTCCAATTGGAGGTAGGAGTCGGCTCGCTCGGGATCCGCCAGGCGCTGTTGGGTGACGCGTTGGCGTATTTCGGCCAGTGCCTTCACCGTCATCTGCCGCTTCATGATTTGCATGGGATCACGGGCTCGCAGATCCGCATTCAATGCAGCGATTAGGTCGTCGCTGGTCTGTTGGGTGGCCTGGGTGATTGGTCTTTCCCTTCTAAGCGTGGTCGTGACATCGACCGAAATCTTCGAAATGCGTCCGGGCCTGCGGAGGCGAGCCGCCCCGGCGATTTCGCCGGAGCGGCTGTCCTGGCTGCGAGCGCAAGGCCGGCGGGTAGGCCGGCCGGTCGCGCAGCGCGACCTGGAGCGGAAGGTTAGGCGGCGACGGGTGCGCCGTGGAAGAGGGCCAGATTGCCGATCTGGGTGGTGATCAGCCGGACTCGGTCCGCCATGATCTCCTTCACCCAGGTGGCAGCCATGGAGGCCGACTTCTCAGCCGCCTCGCGGGTCTCCCAGATGCTGATCGCGACGACCTTGTGCTCGCCGACGTCGACCAGTCCGTAGTCCACGAACCCAGGCTCCTTGACGAACTTCGGCAGGATGCCGTTCTCGGCGATATTGGTCAGCTCGTTGAAGTCGCCCTTGAGTACGTCGTAGGTAGAGAGTCTCGTGTAACGCATGTGATTCTCCTTTGCCCCCAATGCGGCTAAGTCGACACGAAGCGGTTTAGCCGGGGCTCTCCGTCGTTCGAGGGGCCGAGGATCTGTCGGTTCGCAGCCTTGCAGCCGTAGGCACGCAGTGTAGCACGTATTGGTCCGTGATATATTCGAGACCTCTCGTGACGAGTCAGTACAGGAGGTTCGAGTGCCTCGAGTCGAGTTCGAAGCCGACAGCGAGGAGGAATTAGTGGCGCTTGCGTGGCGATGGGTGATGGGCCCCAAGCGTCAGGCCCGCGACCCCGTCACAAGTGCCGCGGACCAGGCGGATCTCGGGCGCCGGCAGCTGGGAGAGGTTCTCAACGCCATCCGCGGGGCTGACAGCCGCCGGCTGCTGCGAGAGGTCGCCGAGCTGTCCACGCACGAGCAGGCTCTGGTGTTGGATGCCGACCTGGCAGCCAGGTATGGGAAGCGCACGGGTACCGCCTTCGCCGGGATCGTCGCTGGGCCGAACAAGGTGATGCGACGTATCGCCCGCCGAGATCTCATCACTTGGGATGCGGATGCGCGCGGTTATCGGATGGATCCAGCCGACGCCAAGATCGTCCTCCAGCGGTGGCCGGCAGCGTAGGTCTTACGGCGATGAGGCGGGCAACTTGGCAGTAAGACTGAACCGGTCTGGTCCGCCAGTACGCGGGTCGGGCCGTCGTGCTCAGAATCTGGCATCCCCGGCGGGCAGCGCTAGCAACCAAACCAATCGTTGGCAGGCAGCCAGCGGATGCCCTCTTCGGCGCATGTCCGGGTTGGCCATGAAGCGCATGATGGAGCCTCACCTTCATCCCGCCTCTCCAGGCACAATGGCACTGCCCGGTCGATGATCCCTTCGCATGGCTCGTTCCCGGCCGCGCGGCAGTACTCCTGGGCCCAGGCCGCGACGTTACGCCACGACTCCGTCTGCGATTCGCCCCACATCTGCCGGTCGGGATCCAGGGCGATCGACCAGGCGCTCACTCGGACGTCCCCGGTCGGCCGTGAAGTCGTCCATGGCGGGACTGCGCCAAAATCGGGAGGCGTGGCGATTCGCCCGCCGTTGGCCGTCACCACCTGGTGAAGCTGCCGTCCGGTGCACCGGCGCACCGCTTCGTGCGAAGCCAGGCTTCGGTGTCCCTCGACAACCGCACCGCACTGGCCTATACCTGACCAAACTGGCATATGCAGGGGAGTAGGCAGCCATGAGACGGATCATCGTTGCGGCCATCAGCACTCTTGCGCTTGCGATAGCCACGAGCGCGACGGCGGTCGCCGCTCCGGGCGACCCGACGTGCGCAAGCGTCTTCGGTATCGAGGTCCATGGTCGGCACATCATCGGTGACTATGTCATTGGCCCCTTCGGCGCATCCGCCACTCTGGAATGGCCGCCATCGGGCGGCGCCGTGGGCGCCGCGATCGCGGGCGAAGGCGTGGAGATCGCCGGTGGCCCGGGGCCAGGGTTCCACTTCGAGCACGGGTTTGCCCCAGGCGCTTCGTTCTGCCTGCCGCAGTCGCAGTCCCCTGGGGTGCACGCTGGCCATTGACGGGGCGACGAATCAGCCGGCGGTCAGCAACCGGGGGAGCAGTAGCTGAACCGTCGGCTCGTCTGTACGGTACACCCGCCACCGGTCTAATGGACGGTCAACATATCCCTGAGTTGTGCGACTTGGCCGGCGTTCACTAGCACAACCGGGGCTGCGCGCTCGAAAACAAAGGCTTCCATGCTCTGGACATAGGCGTCCGTGACGGCCACGAAGTTCTGACGACGGCTGAGGACCTGCGTATCGAGCGGCGTGCCCGGCGGCACGTGGAGGTTGCCGACAATTTCGTACTCACCCACCATCAGGCGCACCCGGTGCTGCCTACGGTGGATGCGCATCTGCTTCGGCGACTGGTGCTGGGGGCATCACGAACAGGATTTCGTCGCGGACGATGCGCGTCCATCCCTTGCCCTGGCTACCGTCCACGTCCGGGACCAGGCTGGTGGACCTGGCGTCCCGCAGCGCGAGCGTGGTGTTCGAGTTGAGTATGTCCGACAGGCGGCGGCCATCGGGCTCGACCAGCCCGAAGATCATCGACGTGCGGGTGTAGACCTCAACAGCCTCGCGGACGGGCTCGGTCGACTGCGCAACTGAAGTTGCCACAGCAGCAGTGGCGCGGGTGCCAATACTCCAGAACCGTGCCACAGAGGGAACCCCCATTGCGAACGCGACGCGGGGACGGGCGGTGCCGGCGATCCCGGCCCTATGATGGGACCGACCCCGCGACTCTAGTACCACCAACCGGGCCACATCAGTAGATGGCACGACCGGTGCATTTCTAACCCACCAGAAGGCCGGAGCCGCTGCCGGATTCCGACCCTCTGCCTTCAGGGGGAACGATCCAGTTGGCCGCCGGGCTACCCAGGGGGAGAAGGTACCCCGGCGGCCAGCTGAACCGTTCGTCAGCCCATGGCGCCGTGTTCGAGCAGATCCTCAGGGGCCGTCTGGAGCAGGTCGTCGATCACGCCCTCAAATGGTTCCAGTGCCCGCATTAGTGCCTGGCGCGGAGTCCAGCCCAATCCCAGGGAAGGCCCGCCCGGCGTGTCCGCCGAGGCCATCCAGCGCCCGTTGATGCCGGCAACCCGGACATCCACCCAGAACGCCGGACAGGACAGCCGTAGGTAGTACATCAGCGTTGGGTGTGATGCCGGGGGGCCTTCAGCGCCGCCAGCACACCGGCGTACAGCAGGGGCCAACAGAAGGAGGATGCCGACATCGCGGACGGCCAGAGGTCCACGGCAGTGTTCTCCCCGGTCACTATCTCGCAACTAGCGCCGAGGGCACGACGGCTGGAGCACTACGGTACGGGTGTTGTCAAGACGCACCACCCTGCGGCGTGCTGGGCGACGAGTCGCCAAGCAATCGAACCTCCGCAGCGTTGCTGGGCGTGATCCGCCGTCGCTCGAAGACGCGAATGATGGCGACGGCAGTGGCCAGTGACGGCAGTCGGCCGCCCATAGCCAAGCGTTGGATGGTGCTGTGATCCACGCCGGCCTGCACCGCGAGCATTCGGTAGCTCATCCCGCGCTCGGCCATGGCATCACGCAGCCAGCCTCCGAAATCGCCAGCCAGAATGCGTGCCGGGATTAGGAGTGGCTCGTTGGTAGGCAGGGGCCCACAGTAACCACCCGGCCTTGCGCGGCGCCTTGGACCAGCCTCTGCAAACTCGGACATACCTCTCCCCCGGTAGCTGGGCCGCGGGCTTATCCGTTCCGCCAATGGAGTACCGGAATCCAAGCATTCCCGGTACCCGTGCGGGACTTAGGCACGCGCCATGCCAGCACCAGTCCGACCATGGGTACCGCGAGGGTGTCCGGCTTGTGCCCGGGAAAGGGATGTGCGTCGGCGCCCTCGCGTCTCCGACGGCCGCTGATCTGCGAGGATCTGGCGGTGCAGGCGAACCCGGCCTCAGCGCGCTCGTGCTGCACTCTTACGATGTGACCGGGAGGAAAGGCGAGTGCGCGTCGTGTGGGTCCTTGGCCTGGCATTGGGGATGGTGGCCGGCGGCATCGTGCTGTACGACGTCCCGCTGTTTGTGAAGCTGCTTGTGGGGCTGGCGGTGATCGTCGTCGGGGTCGCCGGACCGTTCGGCAGCGTCTTGCTGGCAGGCCTGTTGCTGGGCGCGGGGCTGTTGACCTTCTTCGTTCCGCTATTGACCTCCGAACCCGCCGCCGTTGGTTCCTCGCTCGGCGTGGCCACCTTGCTGATCGCGAGCGGGGTCGCGATCAGCTTCCGGGAGCTTTTTCGCAATCGGACGAAGCCGCCGGTGGTATCCGGTGCGGTTAGGCCAGGGCCAGAGATATAAACGTCGAATGGCACCGCTCAGCGCCCTGGCGATGGCCTGGACGGCCGCGGAGGCCGCGCTGTCGCTCGGCCGGCACATCGCCGGGGTATGGCGCTTCGATGGGACGTGGATCGCCCTCTCCGAGGGTCCGCATTCGATGACTACCTCTCCGGCTCGGGGCGATTCGTGGAGCAGGCGCGACACCGGCTAAGCGACCGGCTGCAGGAGCGGCGCGGAGTGCAGAGCGGCTAACACGTGAAGCTCGGGAAAACGCCTCGGAATGGCGTTGCGGCAAGTGAATGTCGACTCACAGCTCCACACGGAGCGATACGCTGGCATCGGCGACGCGCCGGATGAGATTTGGATTTCCGGAAGTGACCCATGATGGATTAATCATCCTCACGCATGACAAGAAAATCCGATTCCGCCGTGCGGAACGGGAGGCCTTTGCCAACGCGGGCGCTCGAGCCTTCGTCTTCGTAACTCAGCAGCCAACGCCCGTGTCCATCTACGCGCACCGATGATCGCCTGGGAGCAGATCGAAAACTTCGTGGCGGACCAGCCGGCGCCATTCATGTTTGGACTCTTAGCTGACGGCCGACTGAATCAGTACGTTCCCGAGGGTAATAACTCGGGACGTTAGGCTGTCAACTTGGCAGTAAAGTGAACCGGCCCGGTCCGTCTAGTCCCCGGATCGGGTCCTTTTCGTGCTCTGATTCTGGCGTCCCCGGCAGGATTCGAACCTGCGACCGGCGGATTAGAAGGACGAGAGAAGGGCGTCCTTCCGTCCAGCGCGCCAAGAGGCTGAGCGCAGCGAGCGATTCGAGAGCTTCCCGTTCGTCCCATGAGTCGCCGTGCTTCGAGGACCTCATCCAGGCCGCCCAGTTCCTCGACGAGGACGAGGCGATCGACTCCGCGGATCGGGTTGGCGAGAGCGCCGCGCAGGTCCTCGACTTCCTCGACTTCGCTCCGAGGTGGCGGCCCGGGGAGCAGGTAAAGGCTCGGATGGAGGCGTGGATGCGGCACCTAGCGCGTGGCTCGAATCAGATCGCGCTCAGTGTCCGGGAGAACAGCGTCCCGCTCGTCCGCGACGGGCTTCGCAATATCCGTCGAGCGAACCGCGCCGGCGACCAGGCCACAGATGCCGTCCGCCGCCTACGGACCCGGACCGGCTTCTCCTGCTGACGCTTCCACACGTCGCCTACATGGCACGAGCGCTGCATTGGTGGAGCAACATCCGGGGGGAACGAATGATCGGCGGCCCGACCACCGGGGGGAGAAGTGGTCGAGCCGCCGTTCGTCGTGCACTCTAGTCCAGCGGCGCGCAGCAGCACAACCCCTCACCGCACTACACCATGGCGGCCTAAGCCTTGCCCGCCTTAACGACGGCTCCTGCGTCGATTGAAAGGTCCAATACGGCACCCCCTAACGGGCCGGTTTGCCCCGCAGATCGTCAACAGGTTTCACGTCTCCCCTACGTCCCAAATAGGAATGGGAGCGTTACTTCGAGAAATGGCTACGCCGTCGCACCGATCAGGAAGGCACCGACGAGCGCACCGAGGGCAATCGTTACCGGTGCACCCAGTAGCGCTTCAGCGGATGGTCTAAGTAGTAGCCAGGAGGGTTCGTTGCTACGGCACCCACGCCGATGACGGCGCCGAGGATTGCTCCGATGATCCAGAACACCCGTCATGGCCCTCCGATTGTTTGCATTAGATACCGGACCGGGGTAGTTGACTACTGCTCCCCAGCGGCATGGCCTCCCGGTTGAGTGGAGGGCTCGTCCTCGTTACGTTGCTTGCCCGCGTAGTCGCCTCGAAACGGCGGCGACGAGGATGGCAAGGATCCCGAAGGCAATGAGCCAAGCCGCGAAGGGAGTGGCATCCGGAGCCGAGGTGTCGGGCAACGTGCTCGCTCCGTCGCTAGGCGTGGGCGAAGGTGAGGAGGTCTCATCCCCCGGCGTCGCCGACGGAGTCGGCGTCGGAGTGGGCACGCCCGCGACCTCGAAGTCGTACGTCGTCGTGTGGGCCGTAGTGCCGACCACCACAGCGTCAACGTTGCCGACGAAGTTGTCCCAGGCTCCTGCTCCAAAGCCCGCGACGATCCGCAGGCCACCGCCTGACGACTGGTTCACGAGGGTGGCGTCCGGATTCGAGGCAACGTAGCTGTCGAGTGTGACCAGCGGTGGCCCGAAGGTTCCGGCGTTGAGTGACCACCAGCCGCCGGCGGCTGCGTCCCACTCCTGCCAGGCGCCGGTCGTGACATCGCCCTGGTCAGGCACCGGATCGCCGGAGTAGGTGCCGTCCTGGTACACCGGCTCGAAGAACAGCAGATCGTCTGAGGCTCCGTCGTCGTCGAGATCGACGGCGAGGATGATGTAGGGCGCCTGCCCGCCCGAGCCCGGGACAGATACATATGCCGAGTACGAGAGACCGGTAAGGTCGGCAAGCGAGGTGCCGGCGTAGTCGGCATTGCGGATCTCAGCCGCCCCAGCGCCGTTGGCGCCTACCGACAGCTGCACTGAACCCGTGCCGAGTGGCGGCGTGCCAGGGCCTGCCACGAACGTCGCGCTGGCCGTGGTTGGCGGCGTGCCGCCATCGCTGGTGGTGATGGCCCAGCCGTCCATGGCGCCACTCCAGACGGTGACGGTGTGAGCTGCAAGGGCCGGCATGGTCATCAAGGCGACGAGGACCAAAGCACCCAGGATCGAAAGGAAGCGTCGCGCTGTGATCCGAGCACTGGGCAGCGGACGAGCAGGCGCGGAAAGTTGCTGAGACATGAGTGAACTCCCTGAAGACGGAATCTGGCTCGATTTGAGCCGGAGATGGCTTGATGACCGTCTCGCTAGGGAGCGCGTAACCGGCGTGGCGAGGGGGTGGTGGCCGTGTTGTCGCGACCTGGGGCTGGGCAGCCGCCGTTGCTGCGTGGCCGCCAGAATGCGCCGCGATTGGCCGGGTTAGGCATCGGCGAGCGGCGCCGGAATACTGGCGGCCTCCAAGAAACGCACGGTCGAACGCGGCAGATGCTTCACCTCATCAAGCGTAACCAACGGTGGGGCCATATCTGTAGCCCGATCGACCTATTACCACCCAATATCAGCAGGCAAATGCCGGTTTCGTGGAACCCGTACGCCTTGGCAGGCGCTAACCCGCCGGTGGAGCCGATAGGCCGGGAGGGGGGTGGCCGGGTCCCGATCAGTGGGGCCTCGGCCGTCGAACGCCTACCCACGCGGGATTATCCGGGCGAGCTCCTCCGGGCTCTCGCCGTCAGCGTCGGCGCCCTTCGGCGTCCGGGTCCAGCCCTCCTCGGCCATCGAGACGCCGATGTCCATCCCGAAGGCTCGGGCTGCCTCGTGGGCGTGCCCGAATTCCCCGGCATCGATCACGGGCCGGATCTCGTCGACGAAGTCGCGGAGCGCGCGGCGGCCGTCGCCCGAGAGATGCTTGCCGAGCTCCGAGACGAGGGCGTC
>JAPSGM010000180.1 GCA_031177555.1 Chloroflexota bacterium | reverse complement strand
GCGGGATGCGCTCGACGAAGCGCCGCGGCGCCTCCGTGTCGCGGACGTACCAGCGGTGCGCCAGCCAGATGCCGGCCGCGCCGGCGCTGGCCCCGATCAGCAGCAGGAGCCCGCCGATGCCGAGCAGCTCGAAGCCGTGGTGCTCGCCGTGCTCCAGGGCATCGGCCAGGATCGAGCCGGGCAGGACGCCGGCGTGCAGCTCATCGGCGTGCTCGAAGACCGGCTCCAACCAGGTGTGGATCAGCCCTCCCTCCGGTGGGATGCCCAGCAGCAGGCCGACCAGGATGGTCGGCACGGCCAGGATCACCAGCGGCGCCACCATGGTCATGGCCGACTCATGGACGTGGTGCCAGGCCTCGGCCGGTCCGCGCCACGTCCCGTGGAAGGTCATGTAGATCATGCGGAACGTGTAGAAGGCGGTCATGAAGGCCACCACCACGCCGATCACGTAGAAGAGGTAGTAGCCGCGGTTGAAGGCCTCGGCCAGGATCTCGTCCTTGCTGAAGAATCCGGCGAAGATGGGGATGCCCGCCAGCGCCAGCGACCCGACGACCATGGTGCGATAGGTCCACGTCATGCGCTCGCGCAGGGCGCCCATGAAGCGCATGTCCTGCTCGCCGCCCGCCCCGTGGATCACCGATCCGGAGGCCATGAACAGTAGCCCCTTGAAGAACCCGTGGCTGACGAGGTGGAAGATGGCGGCCACCCAGGCGCCGATGCCCAAGGCGAAGAACATGTAGGCCAGCTGGCTGACCGTGGAGTAGGCCAGCACCTTCTTGATGTCGTTCTGGGTCAGCGCGATGGCCGCCGCCAGGATGGCGGTGAAGACGCCGATGCCGGCCACCACCCACATGGCGGTGGGGCTCTCGGCGAAGATCGGGTTGGCGCGGGCCACCAGGTAGACCCCGGCGTTGACCATGGTCGCGGCGTGGATCAGGGCGCTGACGGGGGTGGGGCCCTCCATGGCGTCCGGCAGCCAGACGTGGAGCGGGAACTGGGCCGACTTGCCGACCGCGCCGGCGAAGAGGAGTAGGGCGATCAGGGTCACCAGCGCCGGGTCCAGGGTGCCGATGCGCTCGAAGACCTCCTCGAACTGGATCGTGCCCAGGGCGGTCCAGATGGCCATGATCCCCAGCCCGAAGCCGAAGTCGCCGATGCGGTTGACGACGAACGCCTTCTTCGCGGCTCCCGCCGCGGAGGGCTTCTTGTACCAGAAGCCGATGAGGAGGTAGCTGCACAGGCCCACCGCCTCCCAGCCGACGTACAGCATCAGGAAGTTGTCGCCCAGGATCAGCAGCAGCATGCTGAACATGAACAGGTTCAGGTAGGCGAAGAAGCGCCAGAACCCGCGGTCGCCGTTCATGTAGCCGATGGAGTACACGTGGACCAGCAGGCCCACGGTGCTGACCACCAGGAGCAGCATCGCGGTCAGCTCGTCGACGAGGAAGCTGATCTCCACGTGGAAGTCGCCGGAGCCGATCCACTCGTACAGCGTCACGTGGTGGGTGTTGCCGTTGAAGATCACGTCGACCAGCACGACCATGGAGATGACCCACGAGACGGTCACCAGCAGGACCGGCACGATCCACGAGCGGTAGACCGGCTGCGGCTCGCCCGGCGTCACGTGCCCGGACTGGCCGATGCCGTCGTCCAGGTCGGCCGGGATGACGCCGTCGGCGCCCCGGGCGTTGGCCAGGTCGTCGGCGTGGCCGGCGTGGGGCGAGGTGGCGGCCTGCTCCTCCTCGCTGGGGATGGTCCTGAAGGCGGAGTCGTCGACCTCGTCATGGGCGGCGTGGGCGGCATCGGGCTCGTGGGCGGGATCGGGCTCGTGGGCGTCATCGGGCTCGTGGGCGTCACGGCCGTGGACCGGCACGCGATCGAGCCGTGGGCCGACCAGGACGGCGAACAGGAACCCGGCGAGCGGCAGGGCCGGGATGAGGGCGATCAAAAGCTCGATGCTCATCGGTCTTCGACTACTCCTTCAGGTCGGAGTACTCGTCGACCTCCGCGGTCTGACGGGTGCGGATGATGGCCATTACCAGGGCCAGCCCCACGGTCGCCTCGGCCGCGGCCACGGCCATGATCATCAGCGCGAAAATGGCGCCGGTCACCTCCCCCTGCCCGCCGAAGGCGTTGAAGGCGACCAGGCTGAGGTTGACCGCGTTCAGCATCAGCTCGATGCAGATGAGCATCAGGATCGCGTTGCGTCGCGCCAGGAACCCGAAGGCGCCGATGCCGAACAGCAGGATCGAGACGACCAGGTACCCGGTCAGGCCCATCAGTTGACCCTCTCGTCCTCTTCGGGCCGCCGGGCCAGGTAGATGGCGCCGATGATCGCGGCCAGCAGCAGCAGACTCAGGATCTCGAAGGGCAGCGCGAAGTCGGTGAAAAGGGTCGTGGCGAGCTCCTCGAGCAGGACCGATGCCGCCTGGGCGCCGGCGCCCCAGTCGGTGGTGACCGCCACCCAGCCGATGAGCCCGATGGCCACCAGCGTCACCACCGCGGCCAGCCACACCTGCCGATGGAACGGCGCGGGCAGATTCGCGTCGCCGGCCTGGGTGAGCATGATCGCGAACAGGATCAGCACGCTGATGGCGCCCAGGTAGATGAGCACCTGGGCGGCCGCCACGATGCCGGCGCCGAGCAGCAGGTACATCCCGGCCAGCGAGCCGAAGCAGACCATCATGGCGATGGCCGAGTGGATGATGTTGCGCAGGGTCACCACCGCGAGCCCACCACCGACCACGCCGGTGGCGAGCACGACGAAGAGAACTCCGCTGACGTCCAGGTCGAGGCTCCCGTTGGGGCTTTCCGTACGAGCGCTCAAACGGCCTCGGGTTGTTCGCTCGAGGCCGCACCCGATTCTAGCGCAGGCGCCGTGGCGTGACCGTTCCGCGGGTCGGACCGCGCCGACTGTGACCGGCTTGGCGGGGGCCGGCGAACGCACGGCGTGAAATGGGGAGCGACGTTTCGCAAGCCGCGGCGCGCCGACTTCCGATATGTGAATGGGGGCGAAGAGCTCACATTGCAGCGGCTTGAGGGTTCAGCGGCGGACCTCCTCTGCGACTGATCTTGACGGGCGCCGCGAACATGGGCCGGTGAGCACACCGGACCTCGCGCCGCTGCCGGCGCCCGTCGGGCAGCGGCTGTTCACGCCCGCGTTCGTGCTGCTGGCCCTCTGCGAGCTTGCCTACTTCACGGCCGCGGGCCTCACGATCCCGGTCACGCCGCTCTTCGCCGAGGGGCCGCTGGGCGCCAACGAGCTGTGGGTCGGCATCACGGTCGGCACCTTCAGCGTCACGGCCGTCGCCCTGCGGCCGTTCGCCGGGCGCACGTCCGACCGGCGGGGGCGGCGCCCGCTGCTCATCGGCGGCGGCCTGCTGGTCGCCTTGGCCCTGGTGGGGCACGCCTTCGCGACGGAGCTGTGGATGCTCATCGGCCTGCGGCTGGTGCTGGGCGTGGCCGAGGCGTTCTTCTTCGTGGCGGCCTTCGCCGCGCTCGCCGATCTGGCGCCCGCGGGCCGTGCCGGCGAGGCGCTCAGCTTCAACTCCCTGGCGCTGTACCTGGGGATCGCGCTGGGTCCGCTCCTCGGGGAGTGGCTGCTGGGGATCGGCGGCTTCGGGCTGGCCTGGTTCGGCGGCGCCGCGCTGGCGCTGGCCGCCACCGCGCTGGCCCTCCCGATCGGCGAGACCGCGCCGCAGCGCCTGGCCGATGCACCGCCGACGCCGCTGTTCCATCCCGCCGCCGTGGGTCCCGGCCTGGCCATCTTCGCCGGGACCGCGGCGATGGGCGGGTTCCTGGGCTTCGTGGCGCTGCACGCGCCGGACGTCGGCATGGATGGCTCCGGGCCGGTGCTCCTGCTGTTCGGGCTGGTGGTGGTCGGCTGTCGGATCGCCTTCGCCCGGCTGCCCGATCGCGTGCCGCCCTTCCGGCTGGCCGCGTTCGCGCTGGCCCTCGCGGCGACCGGCATGGGCGTGGTGAGCGTCTTCACGACCGTACCGGGCCTCCTAGCGGGCGCAGCGCTACTGGCGATGGGCATGGCCTTCTTGACTCCGGCCATCTTTGCCGCCACCCTCGCGCGCTTACCCGCCCCCGAGCGAGGCAGCGGCATGGCCACCGTCAGCGTCTTCATCGACCTGGCCTTCGGTGCCGGCCCGATCCTCGTCGGCTTCGTGGCCGGACTTGCCAGCATCCCCGCCGGCTTCGCGGCGGTCGGCATCCTGGCGGGCTTCGCGTCGCTGGGCGTCACGCTCTCGCTGCGGCCGCGGTCCCAGCTGGCCGGTCGCACCACCGCGTGAACGCCCCCGCCGAACCGATGGCTCCGCGTCGCGCGACATCGTCCCCGTGGGCGCTGGTCGCGTGGACAGTGATGTCTCTCGTCCCGTCGTCGCGTCGAGCATGGCGATCTTCGCGGTCAGCTGGGTGATGAGCGCCTTCGTGGAGGTGCCGCACCTTGTTGAGATGGCGGAGTGGTCCGTGGTGTGGG
>JAPSGM010000377.1 GCA_031177555.1 Chloroflexota bacterium | reverse complement strand
CGATAGGGCCGGCGACGAAGGCCCGCCGATGGAGGGCGTCGAGGCCCCCGCGCCCCTCAATCTCGAGCGGCACCAGCGCGTCGACCGGGACCCGGCGGCCGGCGACCGCCCCGCGACGGGCCACCCGGCGAGCGTCCGGCGGCAGGTCGTCGAGCTGCGCGGCGTATATAGCCTGCACGGTCGGCGGCAGAGGAATGGCATCGGGTTGGACGGTCAGGCGCCAGCGGCCCGCATCGCGCACGAGCGTCCCGATGCCGACCCAGGTGCGGAGCAGCTCCTCGATGAACAGCGGTGTACCGTCAGATCGCTCCACGACCGCCGCCACGAGCGCTTGCGGCAGGGCGTCGCCCACGAGCGCTCGAACCAGCGAGCCGGCATCGGTCCAGTCGAGCGGGGCAAGGTCCATCCGCCCATCGGCCACCCATTCAGGCGCGGACTCGAGCAGGCTGGGCCTGGCGGTCGCGAGCACCAGGCGTCCATGGCGGGTCGGCGCGCCACCGGCGTGGTCGAGGAACGCGAGCAAATCGCCGCCGGCCCAATGCACATCCTCGACCAGCCACACCGACGGGCCGGCCGCCACGGCATCGAGCGCGGTGATCCAGGCGTCGAAGCGGGCCTCGCGCTCGATGGACAGGTCGGTCGCCACAGCGGTGCTCGTGCCGCTCGGCTCGAGCAGGCGGCGCACCTCCTCGGCCACCACCGTTCGCCGGGCTTCGGAAACGCCGGCCGCCTCCATGGCCGTCGCGAGGCGGTCGAGCTCCACGCCGCCGAGCAGCTGGGCAACGGGCTCGTGCGGCCCCGTCGCCTGCGCCCGGACGCGGGCGCGGAGGACCTCGGCGTCGGCGTGTGCACCAAGCTCGGCCAGCAGCCTGGTCTTGCCGACGCCGGGCGGCGCAACGATCACGATCCGCGATGCCGTGCGCTCCTGCGTCACCTGGGCCAGCACCTCGCGCAGGCGGGCCAGCTCGGCGTCGCGGCCCAGCGTCGGCGCCTGCAGATCCCCGAGCGCCGCCTCCCGCGACGGCTGGGGTCTGGCGCCGAGTGCGCGTCGGGCGCGGACCGGTTCGGCTTTGCCCTTGAGGTCGAGCGGCGGGACTTCCTCGGTGTCGACCGTCTCCGCGACGGCGAGCGACGTCACCGGGCCGATGAGTACCGTGCCCGGTTCGGCCGCTGTTTGCAGCCTGGCCGCCGTGTTCACGGTGTCACCGGTCACCCGGCCGGCATCCATCCCGGAGGTGGTGAGCACGACCTCGCCCGAGTTCACGCCGACGCGCAGACCCAGCGTCCGGGGGGCGAGGCCGACCCGCGCCTCGATCTGCTCCAGCGCGCCGATGAGCGCCAGGCCCGCCCGGACCGCACGCTCCGCATCGTCCTCGCGCGCGCGCGGAGCGCCGAACACGGCCATCACCGCGTCGCCGATGAACTTCTCGACGGCCCCGCCGTAGCGCTGGATCGTCTCACGGGCCGTGGCGAAGTAGGCGTCCTGGACGGTGGCCACGTCCTCGGGGTCGAGCTGCTCGGACAGGGTGGTGAAGCCGACGAGGTCGGCGAAGAGCACGCTGATGATTCGGCGCTCCACGGCGGCTGCGTCTGTTGCGAGCTCGGGCGCATCGGCCATGAAGCGAACTGTACGGGTGTCCGGCAAGCCGCTCACGTTGAGGAGCCAGCGGAAGACCTGCTGTAGGGACCGATAGACTGAGCACGAATCGGCGGGCCGTTAGCTCAGCGGTAGAGCAGGGGACTTTTAATCCTCGTGTCGTGGGTTCGAATCCCACACGGCCCTCCA
>JAPSGM010000376.1 GCA_031177555.1 Chloroflexota bacterium | reverse complement strand
TCGTCGCCCCGAATGATCGTGTGGCGACGAGCAGTACAAGTTCCACCTGGTCCCCTCCGGGATCCTCTATCCCGGCAAGACCTGCGTGATCGGAAACGGCGTCGTGGTCGACCCGCGCGTGCTGCTGTCCGAGCTCGAGGAGCTGCGCCAACGCGGCATCGACGTCAGCGGCCTGCGGGTCTCCGCCAACGCACACGTGATCATGCCCTACCACGTGCTGCTCGACACCGTCGGCGAGACCAAGCTGGGCAGCCTCTCGATCGGGACGACCCGCCGCGGGATCGGCCCCTGTTACGCCGACAAGGCGGCACGGCTCGGGATCCGCATCCAGGACCTGCTCGACGAGAAGATCCTGCGCAAGAAGATCATGGCGGCGCTCGAGCCGAAGAAGCACGCACTGCGCCCCTTCGAGAAGAACCGGGCACTGGACCTGCACGCGATGACCGAGGAGTACCTGACCTACGGGCATCGCCTGGAACCGCACATCGCCGACACCGCGCGGCTCTGCTGGGAGGCCCTGGACGCTGGCCGCAACGTGATCTTCGAGGGCGCCCAGGGCACCCTGCTCGACATCGACCACGGGACCTACCCGTTCGTGACCTCCTCGAACCCGGTGGCGGGCGCCGCCTGCGTCGGCGCCGGGGTCGGCCCGCGCGACATCGACGAGGTCTGGGGCATCGCCAAGGCTTACGCCACGCGGGTCGGCTCCGGGCCCTTCCCGACCGAGCTGGAGGACGAGATAGGCCGGACGATGCTCGAGCGTGGGCACGAGTTCGGGACGACGACCGGTCGTGAGCGCCGCTGCGGCTGGCTTGACCTCGTCGCCCTGCGCTACGCCGTACGGCTCAACGGGATCACCGACCTGGTGATCACCAAGCTGGACGTGCTCGGCGGCATCGATCCGCTGCGCGTCGCGGTCCGCTACCGCTCGCGCGAGGGAGCGGTGTTCGAGGAGTTTCCCTACCACCAGTCGATCCTGCACGCGTCCAGCGCCGAGTACGAGGAGCTTCCCGGCTTCGCCGGCGAGATCGGCAATGCGCGCAGCGAAGCCGACCTGCCTCCGGAGGCGCGCGACTACCTGCGCTACGTAAGTGAGTTCGTCGGTGTTCCGATCCGACTGGTCGGCGTCGGCCCCGATCGGGAGCAGGTCGTCTGGATGGGTGGGGCACCCGCCTTGAAGGCGGCCTGAGCATCCGGCTCGGCCGGGCGCCGTCTCGACGCTGCGGGACTAAGCCGGCACTGCCCCGGGATGGAAGCCGTGCGGCGTGGGGGGCGGGATGGCGCCCGCGCGCTCCTGCCGCCGCTCCCCCCGCCGCAGCATCCGCAGGCCGAGGATCGAGCCGCCGAGGATCGCGGCCAGGGCGGCGCTCACCTGCAGGCTGAGCAGTCCCTCGCGGGTCCAGTAGACGTCCTCCAGCTCGAGCAGCAGAGCGGCCTCGTCGAAGGTCATCCCCATGCCGATCCCGAAGGGGATTGCCATGCGTTCCTCCGCTCGCTCGTCGGTGCTGAGCAACGCCACGGCGCCGGTGCCGAAGGCGAGCAGGATGCCGGGGACGAAGTGGTGGATGTGACGGTCCCCCAGACGCACGTTCCCAAAGGGCCACCAGCCGCCGCGGATCCCGGCGCTCGAGGCGCGCATGGCGGCAAAGCCGCCGAGAAAGCCGGATAGCAGGTTGAACAGCACGGTCTCCGTGCGGGGCGCGGCGGCATAGGCCTCGACCGCGACGGCGACGGTGTCCCTGGCGGCGGCGGGAGCGCTCGTGATCAGCGTCTCCTCGTCTTCGGTGGTC
>JAPSGM010000375.1 GCA_031177555.1 Chloroflexota bacterium | reverse complement strand
AGAACGTAAGTGTTCAGGTCCCGCCGGCGAGCGGTGGTAGCCAGGCTCCGGTGGTGAAGAGCTGACGCAGGGCGGCGAGCCGGTTGTGGCCGTTGAGTGCGGCGGTCTGGATGTAGCTGCGGATCGTGGCGAAGGCTTCGGCCCCGTCGGCGCTGCGGAAGGCCCCGCTGATCTTGTCGTGCAGCTTGACCATGCGCAGGGAGCGCTCGGCGTCGTTGTTGGTGAACGGCACCCGGGTGTCGTCGAGGAGACGCAGCACCTGATCGGCGTCGTCGCGCAGGCGCGAGGCCAGGTTCCAGGCGTCGCGCTGGGCGCTGCTCCACCCGCCGCGGTGGCGACGGGGCGGGGGTGGTCCGGCCGGCAGCAGGGCGAAGGCGACGGCCAGGGTGTCGTGGTAGCGGCGGCGGATCCGGTTGGCCCGCCGGGCGCCCACCGTGGGCTGGCCGGCGTCCGCCGCCGCCTGGGCCGCCCGCTTGGCGTCGATGAGCACTCTGGCCAGCTGGGCGGTCCAGATGGCGAACCCCGGGGTCTCGCCGACGGCGGCGAGATGACGGAGCAGGTGCGCCCCGCACTGGGCGTGGGCGGCTCGGTCGTAGTGCTGGTAGGGGGCCCAGCCGTCATGGACCACGGTGCCTCTGTAGTCGGCCAGTACGCCGATGTCGTCGAGGGCCTCCACCCCCCGCCTGGGATGCACCACCAACAAGGTCAACCGGTTCGTGGTCAGGGTGTGGACCCAGTGACGCTTCACCCCCACCCGGGTGCCGGTCTCATCGGCGTGCACCACCGGGGCCACACCTAGGCCGGCCTTGGTGTGGGCGACGAAGTCGCCGAGGCGGCCGGCGGCCTCCTGCTGCAGCGCGCACAACCACCCGGTGGACACCGGCGCGTCCAGCAGTTCCCCGAGCAGCTCGGCCACCCGGGCCACGGGCAGGTGCTGGCGGTCCATGAGGTAGACGGCCAGCGCCCGGATCTCCGGGCCCCAGCACACCGGCGCCCTGGCCTCGGGCGGGAACACCCCGGCCGTCTCGTGCCCGCAGGGGCAGCGGCGCCGCTCGGCGACGTGGTCGGTGACGATCACCTGGATGGCGGGCAGGTCGATCACCTGTCGGCGCACCTCGCCCATCACCTCCGCCCCGGTGAGGTCCGCCCCGCAACCGCCACAGCACGCCGGGCGGTGCACCATGGTCAGCTCCGCCGGCCGGCGGGCCAGGTTCGCCCCCGGCGCGCCGGGCTGCTTGCCCTGCTTGCGGGCCGCACGACCGGCTGCCCGACGCTCTGCCCTCGACTGGCGGGGGCCGACCGGATCGCTCGACGGCGGCTTGGACGACGTGCCCGAGTGGCGGCCCCGCTCCGCCTCCAGCGCCGCCACCCGATCCGCCAGCGCGGCGTTGCGCTCCAGCAGTTCGGCCACTCGAGCTTCGAGACGCTCCACGAGCGCCGACAGCTCGGCGATCCGCTCCTGCTCGGTCTCTGTCCCGGCGGGATCATCGTCCACGAACTGACTTTCGCGCCCACCCCCGCGATCTCCTGCCAGCTGGCGAAAAACTTCTTAAAGCAGCCCGTCAGCCCACGTCAGGGACCTGAACAGTTACCACAGGTCAACTTCATGTCCAGCTCCTCTCGTGTTCCTGCTCGTGCATGGTCCGCACGGTACGGCCCGAATTCGCGGCGCGGCGATGATGCCGCACGCCGCCGCTCTAGCTGGCATTCAGCTGACTGACGCGCTTGGCGAGCCTGTCGAGCGCCATCGTCCATCCTGCGGCACCTGGGGAGTCGGCGGGGATGCCGCGATGGG
>JAPSGM010000374.1 GCA_031177555.1 Chloroflexota bacterium | reverse complement strand
GGCGGCCGCGGTCCTAGGCACGGGCCTCGAGCACCATGGCGCTGGCCGCGAACATCTCGGGAGCGGCCATCACCGCGGTGCTGGTGCGCGCGCCGAAGGGTCCGAGCGCTGCGACGAGCGCCTCCCGCGCGGTTCCGCCCAGGCCGCTGGTGCTGGCGGGGCCGCAGTCGACGAACGCGGCCGCCCGCGCATCGAACTCGCGGATACGAATGCGGAGCGGGTGTCCGGCAGTGGCGACGCGGAGCTCGAACTCCACCAGTGGCGCGTTCATGCCGTCACCTTCCGCGGTCGATGTGACAGCTCGCGTGTCGGGGAGCCACCCCGACACCCTCCGCCCGGAATTCCATTCACCGGAGCCGACTTGCCACGGCGGCACCAATGGACGGCCCGCGTAGGATGATCGGCATGGCGAGCGTTCCAGCGGCCAACGTCGCCCCGGCCGCGCAGCAGATCCGATTCACCCGGACGCGCGACGGCGTGCGGATCGCGCACGCGCGTCACGGAGCAGGACCGCCTCTGGTAGTGGTGGCCTGCTGGCTGAGCCATCTCCAGCATGACTGGCAGAGCCCGGTGTGGCGGCACTTCCTAGCAGACATTGGGCGATTCTCGACGGTGATCCGGTACGACATCCGCGGGCATGGCCTGTCGGACTGGTCCGTCGACGACTTCTCGCTGGAGGCACTTCTCTCCGACCTCGATGCGGTGATCGAGGCCGAGGGGCTGGACCGCTTCGCACTGATGGGGATGTCCGGCTACAGCCCGATTGCGATCGCCTACGCCCTGAAGCACCCCGAGCGGGTGACGCGCCTGGTGCTGTACGGAGGTTCGGCCGGCTGGCCGCAGGAGGAAACGCCGGAGGAGCGCGACGAGGAGGCTGCCTGGGAGGCGATGCTGCGCGCCGGCTGGGCTCGCCCGGACCCGATCTTCCGGCGTGTGTTCACCCAGGCCTTCATTCCCGGGGCCAACGAGGAGCAGATGCGCTGGTTCGACGAGCTTCAGCGCATGTCCACCTCGGCCCAGAACATCCTGGCGTCGCGCGCCTCCCGCCGCACCATCAATCTCACCGATGACCTCGGCGCGGTGAGCGTGCCGACCCTGGTGCTCCACGCCGTGGAGGATTCGATGACCGAGTTCGCTCTGGCGCATGACCTGGCGAGCCGGATCCCCGATGCGAGGCTCGTTCCCCTCGACTCGCGCAACCACATCCTCCTCGCCGATGAACCGGCGTGGACCCTGTTCCTCGACGAGCTGCGTGAGTTCATGGAAGCCGATCGGGACAGGTCGGCACCGTCGGTCGGGCCCGGCGTGGACGCTCTCTCCGAGCGCGAGCTGGACGTCCTGCGGTTGGCCGCCGCCGGCATGGACAACGCCGCCATCGCGCGGGAGCTGGTGCTGAGCGTGCGGACCGTGGAGCGGCACCTCTCCAACGCCTACGTGAAGCTGGGAGTTGCCGGCAAGGCGGCGCGGTCGGCGGCCGTCGCGGCACTGGTCCGACACAGCCTGAACTGAGCGAGCGCCGGTCCGGCGCCTGCCGGTCCGGCGCCCCGCCCGGACCTGCGTGCATCCCGCCAATCGCCGCGGAGCATGCGTCGGCGCTTTGCGTGTATCCACCGATGCGGCCTGACCCGCCCACCTCATAGCGTCCTTCATAACGCCGCGGTCCCGCGGCGAACGACGGAGGTCACGCGGATGACGGCATCGGTCATAGCGGAGACAGAGCGGAAGTTTCAGGCGGACGCCACGGCGGCGCAATCGGCTCCGGAGGTGAGGGCGACGCTGGTCAACGGGCATGCCCGA
>JAPSGM010000373.1 GCA_031177555.1 Chloroflexota bacterium | reverse complement strand
CCACGAAGCTCCGCAGCAGCCGGCCCGATCCGCAGCCTAGGTCGAGCACGGCCCGTGGATGCCTGCGCGCCAGCTCTCGGTAGAAGGCGAGGTCCTCGCTGACCTGGTTGTGCTCGAGGTCGTAGATCTCGGCCAGCTGGTCGGGGTCGCTGGGCTGCCCCTCGAAGATGTCCCCGCTCATGGCAGGTCGAAGCGACGCACCGCGAACCACTCGGCCAGCGCGGCCAGGAACAGCGTGAACAGGGCCGACGGGACGGTCAGGGCGCCACCCACGCGCAGGCCCGCGAACCCGGCGACGACGAGCCCCACGAGGAGCCCGCGACGCATGGCGCGCCCCCACGACCCGCGATAGACGATGCGTCGCCGCGCGGCGAACTCGGCCAGGAACGCGAACGGAGTCACCGCCAGGCCGGCGGTGAGGCCGAGCAGGCTGACCACCACCGCGCGGTTGAGGCCAGCCTCGGGACAGGGCCGCGATGGCAGGTCGGTGGCACAGGCATTCTGCACGAAGATGAGCAGCGCCAGCGCGCAGGCCAGCGCCAGGGCGAAGAAGGCGGCGACCGCCAGCCGCGTGCCGCTGCGCACGCGTCAGCGCGCCGCGTCCGGGCAGATCTCCCGGAACGGGCAGAAGCCGCAGCGCATCGGCGATGGGGCGGCCTCGAAGCGGCCGGCGCGGATCCCCTCCCCCACGTGCGCCACCTGCTCGGTGGCCTTCTCCAGCCGGGCCTTGGCGGGCGCCACGCGTCCGACGATCCCGGATTCCAGGAAGTGCAGCGCCAACTCATCGGGCAGGTGGCCGCGCTGGGCCTCGTGCGCGAGCGCGTAGATCGACAGCTGCAGCGATTCGCGCGCGCGACGGTTGGCGGTGGCGGGATCGCGCACGTCGCTGGACTTGTAGTCGGTGATCACGACCCGTCCCTCGTCGTCGCGGTCGACCCGGTCGTAGCGCCCCCGCAACCGCTCCCGCCCGAGGCTCACCGAGAACTCCTGCTCGACGGCAACGGGCCGCGCAGGGTCGCGCTGCTGCTCCTCCCAGAAGCGCGTGAGCGCGTCGCGGGCGGCCTGCTGGCGCGCCTCCTCGTGCCGGCGGGTCAGGAAGCCGACCGACTCCCAGCCAGCGTCCAGCTCGCCGTGCAGCTCGGCGAGGGACATGGCCCGTCCTGCCAGCTGGCGGCGATGGAAGGCCTGCACGGCGGCATGCAGGGCGCGGCCGTAGGCCATCTGGTGCGAGGCCGGCGTGGGAATGCGGACGACGTGGGCGTATCGGTAGCGCGCCGGGCAGTCCAAGTAGTCGCTCACCTGCCCGTAACTGAGACTCAGCGGCCGCTCAGCCAGCGATGGCGGCGTCGCGGCGCGGCTCCGGCCGGGAGCGGCGCGCCTGTCGTGCCGCGCCAGCCGCTCGGCCACGGAGGGCCGCAGTGTGTCGACCGGCGTGGCGGGCGGCAGGTCGAGCGCCTCGAGCAGGAACGGGCTCATCCGCCGCGCCACGCGGCCTCCGTAATCGCGCGCCCAGCTGAGCACCAGCTCTTCGCGGGCCCGGGTCATGCCGACGTAGAACAGCCGCCGCTCTTCGGAGAGGTGGTGGTCGCCCGCGGGCAGCGGGTCGCGGACCAGCTCGTCGGGGAGGGGCAGCTGGTCGCCGCGGCCGCGCGTGGGGAAGCGGTCGTCCACCAGTCCGACCATGCAGACGACCGGGAACTCCAGGCCCTTGGCCTTGTGGTAGGTCAGGACGTGCACCGCATCGCCGTCGTCGAGCTCGACGTCCGCGGTGGACGGGTCGTCGCCGACCTCGATCAGCGTG
>JAPSGM010000179.1 GCA_031177555.1 Chloroflexota bacterium | reverse complement strand
GCCGCGAGGGTCCGGCATCGGTCATGCGAGAGAGTCTCGCACGATCCGTATCGCAGAGGAGCCGGACCGATGTCGCAGGAGCGCGAACCCGCCGAGGGTCGTCCGATGCCAGAGCAGCCGCCCGAGCAGGACACCAAAGCCGATCCGCTGCCGCCGGAGGCGGTGGAGGAAGCGCGGCGCTGGGAGGACGTGGAGTCGGAGGAGCCCGAGGAGTCCACCGGCATCGACGCCGGCTGACCCCGATCTCGCGCGATCGGCTGAGGTTGCCGGGCGCCTTAAGCAGGCCGCTCGGACGCGAACTGCTCGGCGTAGAGGCGCGCGTAGAGCCCCTCGTGCGCCACCAGGTCGGCGTGCGTGCCGCGCTCCACGATCCGGCCGCGATCGAAGACCAGGATCTGGTCGGCGCGCAGGATCGTCGACAGCCGGTGGGCGATGGCGATGGTGGTCCGGCCCTCCATCAGCCGGGTCAGCGCGGCCTGGATGAGCCGCTCGCTGACGGTGTCCAGCGCGCTGGTGGCCTCGTCCAGGATCAGGATGCGCGGATCCTTGAGCAGCACGCGCGCGATGGCGATGCGCTGCTTCTCCCCGCCGGACAGCTTATACCCGCGCTCGCCGACGACCGTGCCGTAGCCCTCGGGCAGCTCCAGCACTCGTTCGTGAATCGCCGCGGCACGGGCGGCCGCCTCGACCTCCTCCATGGTGGCGTCCGGCCTGGCGTAGCGCAGGTTGGCCATCACGGACGAATGGAACAGGTACGTCTCCTGCGTCACCACGCCGATCACCTGCCCCAGCGACTCCAGGGTCACGCCGCGCACGTCATGCCCGTCGATCTCGACCGCGCCGGCGTCAACGTCGTACAGACGCGGGATGAGGTAGGTCGTGGTCGTCTTCCCCGAGCCTGAGGGGCCGACCAGCGCCACCAGCTCACCGGGCCGTGCGGTGAAGTCGATCTCCTCCAGGCGGAAGGGCTGGATCGGCAGGTGCACGGCCCGCCCGGTCGCCTCGGCCAGCTCCGCCTCGGCCTGGGCCGCCTCGCCGGCGTGGCTGCGCGGATAGCCGAACGAGACATCCCGCAGCCGAACCTCGCCGCGGAGCCGGGCGGTGTCCAGGGCGACCGCGTCGGCAGCGTCGCTGATCTCGCGCGGCATCTCCAGGTACTCGAAGATGCGGTCGAACAGGGCGAGCGCGCCCTGGATCTCGACCTGGACGTTCAGCAGCTGGCCCAGCGGGAAGAAGAGGCGCGACTGCAGGGTCGTGAAAGCGACGATGGTGCCGATGCTCACGTTCGTGTCGCCGCCGATGATCAGCGATCCGGCCAGCAGGTACACGAAGGCGGGCGCGATGCTGAAGAACGTCCCGATCATGGCGAAGAACCAGCGTCCGATCATCTGCTGACGGATCTGCAGGTCGCCGCGGCGCCGCGATTCGCGACGGAAGCGCTCGATGCTGGACCGCTGCTGGCCGAAGGTCTTCGACAGCAGGATGCCGCTCACCGACAGCGACTCCTCCGTGATGGCGCTCACCTCGGCCAGCGACTGCTGGGTGAGCCCGCTGACCTGGCGGCGCACCTTGCCGACGCGGTAGGTGATGTAGGCGAAGACCGGCAGCATCCCGAGCGACAGGATCGTCAGCCGCCAGTCCAGGATCAGCATGGCGATCACCGTGGTGGCCACCGTCGCGAAGTTCGAGAGGAGCGATGCCGCGGTATCGGTCACCACCGACTGCACGCCGTTCACGTCGTTGCCGATGCGACTCTGGATCTCGCCGGTGCGGGTCTCGGTAAAGAAGCGCAGCGGCATCCACTGCAGGTGGCTGTACAGCGCCAGTCTCAGGTCGTCCATGACCCGCTGCCCGACCACGTTGGACAGGTACGACTGCCACACGCCGATGCCGGAGCTCACGATCGGCAGCACGATCATCAGCCCCGCCTGCAGGTAGAGCAGGCCCAGGTCTTGTGGGCCGAGCAAATTGTCGATGATCAGCTTGAGCAGGACAGGGTTGACGACGCCGACGCTGACGGTGACCAGGATCAGGACCGATATGACCCCCAGCCGGCCGCGGTACGGCCGGAAGAACCCCACGATCTGGCGGAACGTGCGCGGCCCGCTGCCGGGGCGCGCGGTGAGGTCGGGCTCCGTGCCGCCCCAGTGGCCGCCGCCTCGACCGCCGCGCATCACGTCAGCAGGACCGACAGGAAGGCCTGGGCCATCGGCAGGCCGACCGGCTCGCCGGCTTCGGCGACCCGCTCCCGCACGCGCCGCTCGACCTCGTCGAAGTCCGGGAGCTGGCTGACGTGGCAGCGGAGCGCCGCCAGCCCGGTCTCGAGCGTCGCGCTCACGTCGATCCATAGGTTCGGGCGCTCGACGCCGGTCACCAGCACCTGGCGCACCTTCCACGGCTCGAGCCCCTCGGCGATGAGCTCGGGGAAGTTGTGCCGGTCGCGCGCTGCGGGGTAGACGGCCGCGAGCGTGGCCTCGCCGGTGGCCAGGTGATCGGGATGGCTGATGTACGGGTTGCCGTCCGCCCGGCGCATCGGGTTCTGGGCGATGACCAGGTCGGGCCGGAAGCGCCGGATCTGGCGCGCGATGTCGCGTCGCAGGTCGAGCGACGGGGTGAGGTACCCGTCGGCGTACCCGAGGTGCACGATCTCGCCGACGCCCAGGGCGTCGGCGGCGGCCCGCTGCTCCGCCGCGCGGGTGGCGGCCAGCGCCTCGGGCGAGACGTCGGGATCATCGGTCCCCTTGCCGCCGTCGGTGGTGACGACGTAGTCGATCTCCGCGCCCATCGCGGCCAGCGCCGCGATGGTGGGGGCCGCCCCGAACTCGGCGTCGTCGGGATGGCTGAAGATGACCAGCACGCGCTCCAGCGGTGCGACGAGCTCGTGCCGCTCCAGCTCCTGGCTCATCCCCGCATCCTACCCACGTGACCGCCGGCGGGCATCCCGTGGACGTGAAGACGGGAGTGCCGCAGGGGGGAACCACGGCACTCCCGACTGGAGCATAGCCCTCAGGTCAAGCGCGGCCGATTGCCTGCTCGCTTGGCGGGCGTCGCTATTCCCCGAACATGGTCAGCTGCTGCCCACCCCGTTCGATCAGCGGCGACAGCCCGAGCACCGGCTCCAGGCGCTCCAGGCCCGCGCCGTCGCGCGCCACCAGCGTCTCGAGGTGCTGCCACTTGAGAAAGTGCCAGTTCTGCCGCTCGACCTCGTCGCGCAGCCACGGGGACCGCTCCAGCTTCAGGCGCACCAGCTCCGTGCGCTCGGCCGGGAAGACCAGGAACCGCGCCTGCTGGTCGGTCGGCTCGATCTGGCGGCCGCGCCGCAGGACGGCCTCGCCCATCATCGCCGTCCACTCGACCTCGAACAGGAACGCCAGCCGCCCCCGGCGGTACCAGATCGCGTCGACGGCGCCCAGAACCTCCGCAGGTGCCCGGACGATCAGCGGCAGGTAGGCGCGACGCTCGTCCTCGTGCAGCCGGTCCAGAAGGGAGCCGCCGGCGTAGGCGCGGTCGTGCTCCCGCTTGCTGATCCAGGCCCGCAGCCCGAGCCGATGGGCGTACTCGACCAGCAGGCCGATGATCCGGGCGTGCTCCTCCAGGCGACGTCCCAGGTCGTCCTCCGTCCGCAGCCGGCCACCCTCGCCGGCCACGGCGTAGGCGCCCAGGCAGGCGCGCACCAACTCCTCGTCCGGCGCCTCCAACCCGGGGAAGAGGGCGTAGATGCGCTCCAGGAAGCTTTGTTCGTCCAGGCGGCCGGCGGTGGACAGGATCGAGTAGGTGGACCACTCGACCCGGTCGGCCAGGGGGGCGTCCGCCAGCTCCGGGCGCCGCAGCCACCACATCGGATGCGCGGGGTCGCCAATGCGAACCAGGGTCGGATGGTCGTCGCGACCCAGCTCCTCGCGCAGCAGCGTGCTGAGGAGGGCGGCCGGCCCGCGCTCCATCCGCGGGTCCGGCTCCGCGCCGGCATCGGCATCGGACGCTCGGTCCCCGCCGTTCGGTCGCGAGTGGGCCAGGCGGCGCAGCAGACCACTGCGCTCCAGCTCGAGCAGCACGGCCGCGGCCAGACGCATCATGCCGGCCGGCTCGCCCCGGGCACGGAGCAGCTCGCCGGACGCACGGTCGATGGCCTGCGCCAGCTCGGGATAGGTCAGGTGCCCCTCGTCGGCGCCGAGGCGCAGGGGCTGGGGCTGCATGACCTCGCGCAGCCGGTCCTCGGCGGACGGCTTGCGCATGTGGATGGTGACCCCGTCGCCGCTGCGGCGCGACTCCCGGTGGATGACGTGCACCAGCCGCAGCCCGGCCGCGGCGCCGGCCAGCGCCACCGCCAAAACGCGGTCCGGGTCGCTGCCGTCCACGACGACGTTGAACCAGCCATCCGGTTTCAGGGCCCCGGCCGCCGACGCCACCGCGTGCCGCAGGGCGGTTGCCTCGGCAGCGTCGTTGCGGGCCGGGGCGCCGCCGAAGAGCGGCTCCAGCCGTAGCGTCTCGGCCGCCTCGCGGCCCAGGAGCCAGGACGTGGCCAGGTACTCGAAGCTCAGCTCGTCGGCCGTGG
>JAPSGM010000372.1 GCA_031177555.1 Chloroflexota bacterium | reverse complement strand
ACCGGCAAGCCGGTGACCGTCGAGGGCATCACCATCCACCAGATCGCCGACGGCCGCATCGTGGCCGACTGGAGCCAGAGCGACCAGCTCGTCCTGATGCAGCAGCTCGGCGTGGCCCCCGGTCCCCAGGGCTAGTTACTCAGAACCACCGATAAGCCCGGTGTGAGCCGCCGTGGAGGAGCGTTCATTGTCCCCGGGGTCGTTGACGAACGGCGCCCGGGGCGCAACGTGCGATCTTCCGTCATCGTGGCCGCGGCACGGGCGGCTATCGGCCGCGAGAGGGCATGCTGAACCGATCGATCTGCCGCCGCTTGCCGATGGCGTGAGCGTCAGCCCCGAGCCGGTGTCAGTGGTCGGAGCCGGTCGAGCGCGGCCAGGAGTCGCGTGAGGAAGGGATGTTCGGCGGGGAACCGCAGCGTGAGGCGCCGGCCGCCGCGCACGAGCATGGCCGGGACGCACAGGTAGCGGTAGCGAAGCCGCTTGGCCCGCAGTTCGCCGTCACACCGGCCGCCGCCCAGGGCGCCGAGGTGCTGGGCCCAGCAGCACAGGTTGTGGCCGAGGCAGACGACGAGCAGCCACGCCCAGTTGGCCATGAACCCGTGCTTGCGGAAGGCGTGCAGACCGAAGTTGGACTTGAGCTCGGCCATGCCGGTCTCGACCACGGCCTTCTGGCGGTGCTCGGCCTCGAGGGTGGCGGCGTCGGTGACGTGGTCGTTGGTGACGAAGATCCAGTAGCGGTAACCGCCCTCCCACAAGCTGGCCTGCTTCCCCGGAGGGATCTCGATGCGCTTGACGATGTAGCGACGGAAGGGTCCGCCGTCACGGAGGCGGTAACCGAACTCGGCCACCTCGGCGTCCTTGTCGAGGCAGGGAGCCCAGTACTCATCGACGATCTGCGACGCCGCCTCGAGGATCGGCGCCGCCAGGGGCGCACCGCACAGGTAGGTCACGCCGGCGCCCTCCAGCTGGGTGAACAGCGGCCCCGAGTAGAAGCCCGAGTCGAAGCGGGTCCGCACCTCGACGCCGTCGGGCACCGCCCGCAGCGCCTCGGTCACGAAGGTCGAGATGCCGGTGGACGCACCCGCCTTGCCGCGCCGCAGCTTGGCGTGCACGGCGGCGCCGGTCTCGGCGTCGAAGCACAGCAGCGGGTGCAGGGCGTAGCCCTTCTTGTAGGTGCGGTCCACGCCCTGGCGCCGGCGCGATCGGCTGAACACGTAGGTGGAGTCGAAGTCCAGCGTCACCCCCTTCACGCCGGCGGCCACATACGCGCTGCGCTGCGCTGCCAGCAGGGCTTTGCTCAGCTGGCGGACGTGGCCGAGGGTGAAGCGGCGAAGCCACGCCCCGGCCGTCTGCGGTGCCGGGACCTCGAAGCCACGCAGCTGGGTCTGGGCGGCGTCGGCGCGGGTGACGGCCAGGTCGTCCAGGCAGCCGGCTCCCAGAGCGATGGACTCGGCCATGCCCATCACGAACTCGGTGTCGGACAGGCCCCGGGCGCGCTTCTTGAGCTTGAGGCACTCATCCAGCTCAGTGGCGAGACCGACCGCACGCCCCGCTTCCCGCAGCAGCTCGGCACCGCCGAACGCAGTGATCGCCCGGTCAGTCGTTCCCACGCGTACACTCACCTCGGAAGTGCCTCCTCGGGTAGGCGATTTTGGACCTCGACAGCCCAAATTCTCCTTGCCCCGGAGGCATTTTCCGCGGATGGGCGGAAGGCCTCAGCGGCCTACCGGTGGTTCTGAGTAGTTACTTTCGGGCCGCACGCAGAGCTTGCTCCCCGAAAGTCAGAGGCCGAGGGGCAGCCGGGCGCCCGAG
>JAPSGM010000371.1 GCA_031177555.1 Chloroflexota bacterium | reverse complement strand
TCGTCTACGACAATGTCTCCGAATGGACGTCCGCCGACGCAGGCGTATGGGCGCCCTCGGAGCGCGACCATCGAAACGCTGCGCTCCGAGGCGCCAGGCATTCGTCCGATCGCTGATCGTGGCGGGGCGCGTCCCGCCCCGCCACGATCGGACCGGTGGGCTACTTGCCGCTCGGCCGAACCAGCTTGAAGACCCGTCCTGTGGTTCCGGTCGGGCCGGCGTTGTTCGTCGTCAGGACGTAGAGCTCGCCTGCGTCGTCTTCACCGAAACCGAGCAGGCGGGCGTTCAGGCGGCCGTTCGGGCTGGTGGCGACGCGCAGCTCGCTCATCTCCCACAGCCCCTGCTTGCGTGGCTTTGCGACGAACAGCGACCCGTCGGGCTGCGCGAAGCCGCGGCTCCAGTCGCCGAAGATGTAGCGCCCACTGAACTGGGGCAGCGCCGCGCCGCGGTAAACATGGCCACCTACTACGGCGACGCCGGGACCACCGAGCCGCGCCTGCGGGTACTCGATGATCGGGTCGAGCAGCGGATCGCCCGTCCTCGGGTGCCCTGGGCCGACGACGTCGGGGCAGGTGGGCGGCTCTTGGTTCGGGCTCTCGGCGTCGAAGCAGTGTGTGGCCTCTTTGACGTTCCAGCCGTAGTTGCCGCCGGCAGAGGCGATGCTGACCTCCTCCCATCTGAGCTGGCCGACATCACCGACGAACAGTTGGTGGTCGCCGCCGCTGTCGAAGGACATGCGGTACGGATTGCGGAAGCCGTATGCCCACACCTCGTCGAGACCGGGTGTCCCTGCGAATGGGTTGTCGGGCGGGATCCCGTATGGGCTGCCACTGTCGACGTCGATCCGGAGGATGCTGCCGAGCAGGTTCTCGGTCACGTCTTGGCCGTTGCCGCCGCCGTTGTCGGCGTACCAGTCGGCGACGTGGCCGAGGCCGACGTCGTTGGCGCCGCCGCCATCGCCGAGAGAGATGTAGAGGTTACCGTCGGTCGGGCCGAAGAGCAGCGTCCCGCCGTTGTGGTTGAACTGCGGCTCGTCGACCTGCAGCAGGATCCGCTCCGACGCAGGGTCGGCGCGGTTCGGATCGGCGGACACGCGGAACTCGGAGACGTGGCTGGTGTGGTTGAACCCAGCCGGTCCGCCCGAGCGCAGGGGGGCGCTGTAATAGACGAAGAAGCGACCGTTGGCGGCGTACTGCGGATGGAACGCGAGCCCGAGTAGCCCGCGCTCGTCGAACCCCGGCATCAGCGCCACCATCCGGCTGCGTACGTCCAGGAACGGCTCGGATCGCAGCGTGCCGTCGGGCATTATGACCCGGATTTGGCCGATCTGATCGACCACGAACAGCCGGCCGGAGCCATCGCCGGGCGATGTGAGCGTGACCGGCGAGGTCAGCCCCTCGGCGACGACCTGCAGACCCACGGCGGGCGCCTCTTCGGAATCGACGACGGCAGCCGATGGAATTGCTGTGGCCGCGGCAACGGCGACCATGGCAAGCAGCATGCAGACGCGGTGTCGCGTCATGGTGTGACTCCTTCCTCCCCGCTCGGCGCGGGGACGCGTTCCCTTCAAAAGAGGTACGTAGCGCGGCCCGAAAGGGTTTGGTTCACGGTCAGCCCCGTAATCGTCGCGCCTCAGGGATCTGTGGACCCCGGCGTTGACGGCGGCGTCGTACCCTCGGCGGTCGAGCAGCGCGAGCGGACGAGACATCCCGTTCTCCGCAAGCGGGTGCTGCGGGTGATGCGGGAGCGGAAGCTGATCCAGCGACGGCGGCCGCTCGAGCGGCGCAAGCGGCCGGCTTTCTTCCGGGTCGAGTGGCCGCGC
>JAPSGM010000370.1 GCA_031177555.1 Chloroflexota bacterium | reverse complement strand
ATTCACATCTCGCAAGTCCAGCGAGGGCGAACGGCCCGCAGGACCGCCACGATCACGTGAATGCCGGCGGCCGCCGTTTCGCATCGGTCCAGGCGCACGGGGGTTGCGGGTACGCTGTGCGCATGACGAAGATCGGTTACGCGTGCATGCTCGAGCAGTTCCACCCGACCGACCTGCTGGACTGGGCCGAGCAGGCGGAGGCGTCCGGCTTCGATGCCGGCTTCCAGGTGAGCGAGCACTTCCACCCGTGGACGCCGGAGCAGGGCCAGTCGGCCTTCGCCTGGAGCTTCATGGGCGCGCTGGGGCAGCGGACGAGCCTGCCCTTCGGCTGCGCGGTGACCACTCCGGGCTTCCGCTACCACCCCGCCGTGATCGCCCACGCCGCCGCGACGCTGGGGGCCATGTATCCCGGCCGCTTCTGGCTGGGCCTCGGGGCAGGCGAGGCGCTGAACGAGCACGTCATCGGCGGGGAGTGGCCGGAGATCGGCATCCGCAGCGCCATGATGTTCGAGGCCATCGAGGTCATCGCCAAGCTCTTCAGCGGCAAGGTGGTGAAGCACGACGGCGAGTACTTCACCCTCGAGTCGGCGAGGCTCTACACCCTGCCCGATGAGCCAATCCCGATCTACGTCGCCACCGCGGGGCCGGTGAACGCGAAGCGCACCGGTAAGCACGCCGACGGCATCATCACCGTCGGCGCCGCCGACGAGAAGATCGCGATGCTGTGGGACAGGTTTCGCGAGGGGGCGCGCGAGGCGGGCAAGGAGCCGGAGGCCATGCGGACCCAGCTGCAGGTGCACGTCTCCTGGGCCGATTCGCCGCAGGCCGCCGAGGAGCAGGCGCTGCGCGAGTGGCCGAACGGCGGCATGCCCTTTCCCAAGCAGGACATCAAGAACCCGGAGGACTTCGCCAACATCGCCAAGCTGGTGCGCATCGAGCACTTCGCGAACCGGATGCTGATCAGCGCCGATCTGGACGAGTACGTGGCGGCGCTCCAGAACTACGTCGACATGGGCTTCGACGAGATCTATCTGCACAATGTCGGGCGCAACCAGCCGGAGTTCATCCGCGCCTTCGGCGAGAAGGTGCTGCCGCGACTTCGCCTCTCCTAGGACCGATGCCTCCCATCCCCGAGAGCGAGGCGCACCGCCGCCTCGCGGCGGCCCGCGTGGCGCGCCTGGCCACCGTTCGCGCCGATGGCCGCCCGCACGTCGTGCCGATCGTCTTCGCCGTGGACGGCGAGACGGTGTACTCCGTCGCCGACCCCAAGCCGAAGCGGGACTTGGACCTGCTGCGCCATCGGAACATCGCCGCCAACCCGGCCGTTTCGCTCCTGGTCGACCAGTACGAGGAGTCGTGGGAACGGATCTGGTGGGTGCGCGCCGACGGGACAGGTCGCGTGGTGGAGGACGGTCCCGATCGGGACGAGGCGATCCGGCTGCTGCGCGACAAGTACCCGCAGTACCGGACGTGGACCACGCCGTTCGGAGCCGCCACCGTCATCCGCATCGAGCGACTGGCCTCCTGGACGATGTGACCGCCGCAATGGCGGGCGATGATGGACCCCAGCTTCCACGGCCGACGCGGGCCGTCCGCTGCGCCGTCGCGCTGCACCGTCGTCCCCGGATCCGGTACCTAGCGGACCTCCCACCACACGCGCACGCGGGCGGTGATCTCCACCTCGCCCAGCGCCACCTCAGTCGGCGCGGCGTCCGCCGAGGCGCGCAGCATGCCCATCTCACCCACCGGCATGGGGGGTCCGCCGCGGTCTTCCTCGATGCGCAGCGGCGCGCCGAGCGTCAGACCGGCCGACTCCGCCACGGCCG
>JAPSGM010000369.1 GCA_031177555.1 Chloroflexota bacterium | reverse complement strand
GGCGAGATGACGGAGGCCGTTCGGGCCGCTCTACAAGGAGGAGGAGTCACGGCGCGCCTCGAAAGGGGCAACGCCACTTCATGCGCAACTGGCGGAGCCGCCCCGGTTTCGCCGGTCTACCCCCAGCTGAGCGAGGCACGAACGTGTGCGCGGTGCTGCAAGGCGCCCGCCGGGTAACTAGACCGCATGGAAGTCCTTCCGGAGACTTGTCGCCAGCGGCATCCCATCTGACCGGTACCCGGTGCCGGCCCACGTCGGGCGTCAGGACGCCGACACCCGCGGGGCGAGAGGCAGACAGGTGCCCAGAACGACGCGGGCTGGGTACCTAAGGAAGAAGGTGACGACCGAAGCAAGGCGATTCCCGGCAGAGCATGAGGAGGACGGACGCCCAGCCGCGCTGACCGCGGCCGACCGCCGTGCGCTGCTGCGGTTCATGCTGATGATGCGCACCACGGAGGAGCGGGCGCTCGCCCTGTACCAGCAGGGAAAGGTGCCGGGCTCCTTCTACGACGGCCGCGGACAGGAGGCCACGGCGGTGGGGCCGGCGTTCGCGCTCGGGCCGCGCGACCGCGCCTGCATCCTGCACCGCGATCTGGGCGCCCACTTCGTGCGCGGGGTGAAGCCGGGTCCGGTGTTGGCGCAGATGATGGGTCGCGCCGGTGGGGTCACCGAGGGCAAGGACGCCAACATGCACTTCGCAGACCGGCGGGTCGGCTGCGTGCAGATGGTGTCGATGCTGCCGGACATGGCCCTGGTGGCGTGCGGGCTCGCGATCGCCTTCCAGATGCGTCGCGAGCCGCGCGTGGCGCTGACGTGGTTCGGCGACGGCGCCACCGCCAACGGGCAGTGGCACGAGGCGATGAATATCGCCGGCATCCGCAAGCTGCCGGTCGTCTTAATCCTCGAGAACAACCAATGGGCGTATTCGACGCCAAACGAGCTCGAGTTCGCGGTGGATCCGGTGGAGCGCGCGGCGGGTTACGGCTTCCTCGGCGAGAAGGTGGACGGCAACGACGTCGAGGCCGTGTTCCAGGCGGCCGCTGCGGCCTGCGAGCGGGCGCGGCAGGGTCGCGGGCCGACGCTGATCGAGGCGGAGACGATGCGCATGCACGGCCACGGCGCTCACGACGACATGCGCTACGTGCCCAAGGAGATGTTCGCGGAGTGGGAGGCGCGCGATCCCATCCGCCTTTACGAGCAGCGCCTCGCGGCCGACGGCGTCGACGTCGAGTCGGTCAGTCAGTCGGTCGAGAAGGAGGTCGACGAAGCGACGGAGTGGGCGCTCGGTCAGCCGATGCCCGAGCCAGGCCGCGCCACTGCCGGCGTGTTCGCCGACACGGACCCGGAGCTCGGCGACGGGGAGGCACCCTGGTCCCGCTGGACGGACGAGCATGCCTGACCTCACTTACCTGCAGGCGATCTCAGACGGCCTGCGGGAGGAGATGCGCGCCGACGACTCGGTCTTCTGCCTGGGCGAGGACATCGGCGCCTTCGGCGGCGCCTTCAAGGTCACGGAGGGCTTCATCGAGGAGTTCGGACCGGAGCGGGTCTGGGACACGCCGCTGGCCGAGGCCGCGATCATCGGCACTGCGGTCGGTGCAGCCGTCGAGGGGCTGCGGCCGGTCTGCGAGATGCAGTTCGCGGACTTCATCTCGTGCGGATTCGACCAGCTCGTCAACGTCGCCGCGAAGCTGCACTACCGGCAGGGCCTGGCGGTCCCCATGACCGTGCGCCTGCCCTCGGGGGGCGGGTTCTCGGGCGGGCCGTTCCACTCGCAGAACCCGGAGGCGTGGTTCCTGCAAGCGCCAGGGCTCAAGGTCGTCGCCC
>JAPSGM010000178.1 GCA_031177555.1 Chloroflexota bacterium | reverse complement strand
GGGCGACGTGGCGAGCGTGGCGAGCATGGGCTACCCGCCGCGGCTGGAGGGCACGGTGGTGGTCGGGAATCGGCGCGGCCGCAAGCTCGGCTTCCCGACGGCGAACCTGCGCTTCGACTACGTCCCGGCCATGCCGCGGCTGGGCATCTACGTGGGGCACGTGGCGGTCCCCGAGCGAGGCGTCGGCCCGGGCCACCCGGCGCTGGTCAGCGCGGGCGTCCGCCCCACGTTCCACGCGGACGGCGCGGTGCTGGTGGAGGCGTACCTGCTGGACTACGACGGCGACCTGTACGGCGCGCACCTGGCCATCGACCTGCTGGCGCGGCTGCGCGACGAGCGCCGCTTCGAAGACGTCGACGCGCTCATCGGGCAGATGCGCCGCGACGAGGCGGAGGCGCGCGAGCGCCTGGGCAGCGGCCCGGCCCAGGCCGGGGAAGGGCCTGACAGGGCCTGACAGGGCCTGAGACAGGGTCTCAGGGGCCTGAGGAGGCCTGATGGTGCGTGGGGGCCTGCTCTGCTACCATTCCGGGCGATACGGAAAGGAAAGTGGAGGAATCTGTGCCGCTCGCCAAGGACGCGAAGAGCGCGATCGTGGACGACTACGCAACGCATGAGGGGGACACCGGGTCCCCGGAGGTGCAGATCGCGCTGCTCACCGAGCGGATCAAGTCGCTGACGGAGCACCTGCGCACGTACCAGAACGACAACCACTCGCGGCGCGGCCTGCTGAAGCTGGTCGGCCAGCGCCGCAGGCTGCTGGCGTACCTCGTCCGCAACGACGTGGACCGCTACCGCCAGGTGATTGCCCGGCTGGGACTGCGCCGCTAGCCCGATCCCGCATCGACCCAGGACCACATCGGCCCTGGGTCACGTCTATCCGGACCGATCGGGCCCGATATCGAGCTCGACACACCGAGCACCTCGCGTCCGTGACGCCGCTCGCCGACCGCACGCCGTCGAACGCCGTGCCCGAGCCGAGCGCCGGGACGCACGACCAAGACCGATGACCAATCTGGAGGAATCAGTGGCAATCAAGATGGAGGCCGAGATCGGCTCCGAGACCTTCTCGCTCGAGGCCGGCAAGCTCGCCGAGCAGGCCGACGGCGCCGTGCTGGTGCGCTGCGGCGACACCGTGCTGCTGGCGACGGCCGTATCGGCCGAGCCGCGCGAGGGGATCGACTTCTTCCCCATGACGGTGGACTACGAGGAGCGGATGTACGCCGCCGGCAAGATCCCCGGCGGCTTCATCAAGCGCGAGTCGCGCCCGTCCGAGGCGGCCATCCTGGCCATGCGCCTCACCGACCGGCCGATCCGCCCGCTCTTCCCCAAGGGCTACAAGCAGGAGGTCCAGATCGTCCTCACGGTGCTGAGCACCGACCAGGAGAACGACCCGGACATCCTGGCCGTGAACGGCGCCTCGGCGGCGCTGTCGATCAGCAGCATCCCGTTCCTGGGCCCGGTGGGCGCCGTGCGGGTCGGCTACCTCGACGGTCAGTTCGTGACCAACCCGACCACCAGCCAGCTCGGCGACAGCCAGCTCGACCTCGTCGTGGCCGGCACCCGCGACGCGATCATGATGGTCGAGGCCGGGGCCAAGATCCTGCCCGAGGCGACCATGGCCGATGCCATCGCCTACGGCCAGGCCGAGCTCCAGAAGAGCATCGACCTGCAGGAGAAGCTGGTCGAGGCCGCCGGCAAGGCGAAGAAGTTGCCGTTCCTGCCGCCGCGGGCCGACTCGATCGCCAAGCTTGGTGCGGCGTTGGCGGAGGGCGGCGACTTCGTCGTGTTCGACCTGGAGACGACCGCCATGAAGCCGGAGAACGGCTACATCGTGGACATCGCCGCGCTGCGCGTGCGCGACGGCCAGGTGGTCGACCGCTTCGAGTCGCTGCTGAACCCGGGACGCAGCATCGTGGGGCACCAGATCCACGGGCTGTCCGACGAGGACGTGGCCAGCGCCCCCACCGCGGCCGACGCGCTGCCGCGCTTCGCCGAGTGGGTCGGCGGCTCGCCGCTGGTGGCGCACAACGTCGGCTTCGACGTCCCATTCGTGCTGCGGCACCTGCCGAACGACGTGGACTGGCGGCCGTCCGCCATCTACGACACGCTCGAGCTGGCCTATCAGCTCTACCCCGATGCCGGCGGCTACAAGCTGGCCGACCTGATGCGCTTCGTCTTCGGCCGCGACCACGGTGCCGCGCACCGGGCCATGCCCGACGCCGAGGCGACCGCCGAACTGTTCATCCACCTGACCGATGGGCTCAGCGCACGGCTGGACGCGGTGCGCGACGACATCGCCGCCGAGGTGCGACGGGGACGCGAGAGCTACAACCGCGCCGAGCAGGGCGAGCGGCTGGAGGACGTCCGCCGGCGCCACGGCATCGGCTCCGCGCTGATGGACGTGCTGACCAAGGCGACCGTGCGCGAGCTGGTCCTGAGCGAGAACGTCCGCATCGACGGGCGCGACACGACCACCATCCGCCCCATCGGGGTGGAGGTCGGCGTCCTGCCGCGCACCCACGGCTCGGGCATCTTCACTCGCGGCCAGACGCAGGCCCTCTCCATCGCCACGCTGGGCCCGTCGAGCGACGTCCAGCGGCTGGACACCATATCCCCGGAGACGGAGAAGCGGTACCTGCACCACTACAACATGCCGCCCTACTCGGTGGCCGAGGCGCGCCCCATGCGCGGCCCCGGCCGCCGGGAGATCGGGCACGGCGCGCTCGCCGAGCGGGCGCTGCTGCCGGTCCTGCCCAGCGTCGAGGAGTTTCCGTACGCCATCCGCGTCGTCAGCGAGGTGGTGAGCTCCAACGGCTCGACCTCCATGGCGAGCACGTGCGGCAGCACGCTGGCCCTGATGGACGCCGGCGTGCCGATCACCGCCCCCGTGGCCGGCGCGGCGATGGGCCTGATCACCGACCCGGCCACCGGCCGCTACGCCGTCCTGACCGACATCACCGGCAAGGAGGACGCGTACGGCGACATGGACTTCAAGGTGACCGGCACTGCGGACGGCGTCACCGCGCTGCAGATGGACATCAAGGTGTCGGGCATCACCAACGAGATCCTGCGCGACGCGCTGGAGCAGGCGCGGGTGGCGCGCCTCTTCATCCTGGACCGGATGACCGCGGTCATCAGCGCCAGCCGCAGCGAGCTGTCCCCGTACGCGCCGCGGATCACGACCATCAAGATCCCGGTCGACAAGATCCGCGACGTCATCGGCGCCGGCGGCAAGGTGATCCGCCAGATCGTGGCCGAGACCGGGGCCGAGATCAACGTCGAGGACGACGGGACCATCCAGATCGCCTCCGTCTCGGGCGAAGCCGCCCAGAAGGCGATCAAGTGGATCGAGGGCCTGACCAAGGAGGTCGAGGTCGGCAAGGAGTACCTCGGCAAGGTGACCCGCATCATGAACTTCGGCGCCTTCGTCGAGATCCTGCCCGGCAAGGAGGGGCTGGTCCACATCAGCCAGCTGGCCGACTACCGGGTGCCGCGGGTGGAGGACGTGGTCAGCATCGGCGACGAGCTGATGGTGGTCGTGACCGAGATCGACCGTATGGGCCGCGTCAACCTGAGCCGCCGCGCGGCGATGGAGCGGCACATGGCCAAGACCGGAGCCGCCAGGTCCTGACCGATGGCGCCGCCGCCCGCGGCGGCGCTACCCTCCTCCCTGATGGGCACGGAGGAGCTGCTGACGGCGCTGGCGGGCGAGGTTCGCGCATGCACCCGCTGCCCGCTGCACCGCGGCCGCACGCTGGCGGTGCCCGGCGAGGGCAACCCGCTCTCCGACGTGCTGCTGGTGGGCGAGGGGCCCGGCGCCCGGGAGGACGCCACCGGCCGCCCGTTCGTGGGTCCCGCGGGGCAGTTCCTCAACGAGCTGCTGCGATCCATCGGCTGGGCGCGCGAGGAGGTATTCATCGCCAACGTGGTGAAGTGCCGGCCGCCCGGCAACCGGGACCCGGAGCCGGAGGAGGTGGCGACCTGCGGCACTTACCTGGAGCGCCAGGAGCGCGCCCTGGACCCGGCCGTGATCGTGACGCTCGGTCGCCACTCGCTGGCCCGCTACCTGCCAGGCGCGCGCATCTCGGCTGTCCACGGCAGCCTGCGGCGAGCGGGCGGCCGCTTCGTCTTCCCGATGTACCATCCAGCTGCGGCGCTGCACCAGGCCTCGCTGCGGGAGACGCTGTTCGCGGACATCCGCGGCCTGCCCGCCGCGCTGCTGATGGCCCGGGAGGCACTGGAGGCCGAGCGGGTCGCATCGGTTCCGGGGCCGTTCGTCCAGCAGTCCAACCCAGCGGCGTCGCCGGCGGCCAGCGATCGGGCCAGGGACGCGGAGCAGCTCACCCTCTTTGAAGGATCGACATGACAGACGCGCTGCGCATCATCCCGCTCGGCGGGGTCGGCGAGGTCGGCAAGAACATCACCGTCATCGAGGCGGCCGGCGAGATCCTGGTCATCGACTGCGGGCTGGCCTTCCCCGAGCCGGAGATGCTGGGCATCGACCTGGTGATCCCCGACGTCACCTACCTTGAGGAGAACCGGGATCGGGTGCGGGCCATCGCGCTGACGCACGGGCACGAGGACCACACCGGCGCCCTTCCCTACGTGCTGCCCAAGCTGCCGGGCGTGCCGGTCTA
>JAPSGM010000368.1 GCA_031177555.1 Chloroflexota bacterium | reverse complement strand
ACCTGCACGCGCAGCGCCTCGCGGAAGTCGCCTTCGCCCAGGAGCCGATCGGTGAAGGCGATCGGCTCGCAGTAGCCCGCCGCCCAATCGACCTGGTAGACGCGGATGTCGTGGTACGCGGCGAGGGCGCTGGCCTCGGCCACGATGGCATCGGCGATGGCCTGGACATCGGTCAGGCGGTTCAGCCGTGCGGAGAGGTCCTGGATGGAGCGCATGCGGGCGGCCTGGTCGGCCACGGACCGATACAGGCGCGCGTTGGCGATGGCCACCGCCGCCTGGTTGGCGAACGACTGCACCAGGGCGAGCTCCTCCTCGGGCCAGTCGCGGTCGTGCGAGTGGTACAGGCCCAGCAGGCCGACGGCCCGGTCGTTGCTCACCAGCGGCACCAGGCAGGCGGTTCGGATGCCCTCTGCCCGGTAGGCCTGCTGCAGCGCGCCGATTCCGTCCGCGGTGTCGGCGTCGCGCACCACCAGGCTGCGGCGCTCGCGGACCGCCCGTACGCCGATCGCATCGTCGTCCAGGGTCAGCTGCGAGACGGCCTCCTGGAATGCGTCGCTCAGTCCCCGCAGCGCGGCGGGCCGGAACGGATGCGTCGAGTCGTCGAGCAGCCACAGCCCCGCGTTCTCGGCGTCGAAAAGGGAGCGGGTGCGGTCGGCTATGTCCTCCAGCACGACGTTGAGGTCGAGCTTGCCGGTGAGCTCCTGCGTGACGTGCCGCAGCGCGCGGGCCCGCGTGACCTCGCGACGGGCGCGGGACAGCGCGCGAGCGTTCTGGATGTCGGTGGCGATGGCGGCGGCGACCGTGCCGAGGAAGGCCGGCCGAATGCGCGCGACGGCGCCGACGTCGTCCTCCAGGACCAGGATGCCGATCCGCTCGCCGCCGGAGCGCAGCGGGACCAGGCGACGGCCGTCGGCCTCGCCGCCATCGTGCTCGGTAAGCGTCTCGGCGAGCTCGGAGGGAGGGGCGAGACGATAGCCGGCGTGCGTCTCGAGCAGCGGCGGTTGCCCGGATCCGTCGCGCACGAGGTAGATCGCGACGCGGCCCACGGCCAGGTGCGCGCGGATCGTCTCGATCGCGGCGCGGCACACCGCGGCCACGGTGGCGCTCGCGCCGCTCCACTGCGCGAGCCGGCCCAGCACCACCATCTCCGCCTCGCGTACGCCCGGGTCGGCCGCCTCAGACGCCGCCTCCGGCGCCTGCGCGCCCTCGGCCAGCAGCGCCTCCACGTCCCCGCGCCGGTAGCGGCGGTCGCCACGCGGGTTGATGCGGTACGCCGCCAGGCGCCCGGCCTCGGTCCACACGCGGATCGTGTTCGGGTGCACGCCGAGGAGCGCTGCCGCCTGGGCAACGCTGATCAACGGCTCGTGCTCGGTCGACCGCTCACGCTGCGAGAGGGACACGAATCGTGCCTCGTACGGGATCCGGATGCCGGCCGGGGGCCGGCTGGGCGCGTTTGGAGGTTTCGGTAGGAATCGGTGACACGATGCTAGAAGCGTGAAGACCCGCTCCCCATGGCCCGTTGGTACTCGCCGAGGAGTACGGTCGTTGTACCCGAGTTCAGCCTCTAGCCCAGGGCGAGCGCCAGGAGGGCCACCGGGACGATGGCGATTCCCAGGCCGATGCAGGCGGCGCCGGCCAGCAGCCAGGTCCGCCGCGGCCCGCCCAGGAGCCGCATCGCATCGGGGACCTCCAGCGCGGAGATGACGAAGCCGCCTGGTGGCGGGCTTAGCGTCAGCTCGCCGCTCTCGTCGCGCTCGGGGCGTGCCAGCACCAGGAGTCGGTCGACGACGCTCAGCGTGCGCGTCACCGATCTCGCCGCGCCGGGGCGCCGGCCCTCCTGCGCCAGCCGC
>JAPSGM010000177.1 GCA_031177555.1 Chloroflexota bacterium | reverse complement strand
CTGCGCGCCGCCGGCGCGCGCCTGGCCTTCGGCTCGGACGCGCCGATCGAGACGCCCAACCCATGGCTGGGCGTCTTCGCCGCCGTCCACCGGCGGCTGCCCCACGACGGGACCGAGGACTGGCGGCTGGCAGAGGCCCTCACCGCTGCAGAGGCGCTGGCCGGATACACCACCGGACCGGCGGAGGCCGCGGGCCGTTCGGACGAAGGCCACCTGGGCCCGGGCGCGGTCGCCGACCTGGCGGTGCTGAACGTGGGCCTGGAGACGTTGCTCGCCGCCGACGAGCGCCTGGCCGACGTGCGGTCGGTGCTCACCATGGTGGCCGGCCGCGAGGTGCATCGGGCATAGGGGGCCGTTGCCTTCACGCACCTGCGTGCTAGCATGCCTGCACGGCGGGCAACCGAGCAGACGGAGGCGGCCATGGCCGAGCACCCTGACGATCGGCAGGTGTTCGAGATCGAGGCGGGTCCCGGCATCCCGGTCGGTCCCGGCGCCGACCGCACCAGCTTCGATCCCGCGCGGCTGGACTTCGGGCACTACGCGGGTCGCACCATCGAGGAGCTGGCCGAGAGCGACCCGGACTACCTGGGCTGGCTCGAGCGGCACCCCTCCGGCGTGCGGTACCGGACCGAGATCCACCGGGTCCTGGGCGTGACGCGCCGCTCGCTCGACTGGGAGCGCTGAGCTCCGCAACCTGCCCGCCGGGCCGGCACGCCGGGCACGCGGCTTGCAATCGGGCTGCCGCGTGACCACCTCCCCGGCCGCACCGGACCCGGTCATCGCGATGTCCGGCGTCACGCGGCGTTTCGACGGCCTGACCGCGGTCCACGACATGTCGCTGCAGGTGATGCCGGGGACCATCCTCGGCCTCATCGGGCCCAGTGGCTCGGGCAAGACCACCACCATCCGCATGCTGACCGGCACGCTGCGGCCCACCGAGGGGGAGATCCGCGTCGGCGGGGAGGACCCGCAGCGCTTCAGCCGCTCCCTGCGCGAGCGGATCGCCTACATGCCCCAGCTGTTCAGCCTGTACGCCGACCTGACCGCCGAGGAGAACGTCGGCTTCGTGGCGGCGCTGTACGGCATCTCGTGGTTCGGGCGCGGCCGGCGCATCCGCCGCGCGCTGGAGATCGTCGACCTGTGGGACGTCCGCGGCCGCCGGGCCGGTCAGCTGTCCGGCGGCATGCAGCGCCGCCTGGACCTCGCCTGCGCCATCGTCCACGAGCCGGACATCCTGTTCATCGACGAGCCGACCGCCGGCATCGACCCGATGCTGCGCCAGCAGATCTGGGACGAGCTACGCACGATGCGGGACGAGAAGCGCACCCTGCTCGTCACCACCCAGTACGTCGGCGAGGCGGAGTACTGCGACTCGGTGGCGCTGCTGGCCGAGGGCGAGCTGGTGGCGGTGGACACGCCGGAGGCGCTGCGCCGCCGCGTGTTCGGCGGCGAACTGATCCAGATCGAGGCGGCGACACCAATCACACCGGAGCTCGTCTCGAATGTCGCGGAGGTGCAGTCGGCGCGCCAGACCTCGCCGCGCAGCCTGATGGCGGTCGTGGCCGATGCGGGCACCGCGACCCCGCGCCTGATGGAGACGCTGGCCGGCGCCGGCATCGACGTCGTCAGCCTGGAGGAGTACCAGCCCACCTTCGACGAGGTGTTCGCCGAGCTCGTGCGGGCGCGGCGCGCCCAGCGCGCCGCGAACGAGGAGGCGGCCGATGCTGCGTGACCTCTGGGTGAGGGCCGTGCGGATCACCTCGTTCGTCGGCAAGGAGCTGCGCGAGGTCATCCGTCGCCCCGGCGTGCTGGCCAGCCTGGTGCTCGGCCCGTTCCTGATCATGCTGCTCTTCGGCATCGGCTACACCGGGTCGCGGACACCGTTCCGCACCGAGATCGTCGTGCCCCGCGACTCGCCGCTGCCGCGCGACGAGGCGTTCTACGCCGAGCTGGCGCCGGGCCGGCTGGAGGTGGTGCAGATCAGCGAGGAGCGGGCGGACACGGAGCGCCGGCTCCGCGGCCGCGGCATCGACCTGATGGTCGTGGCCCCGACCGATGCCGTAGCCCAGTTGCGGGCGGGGGAGCAGACCGAGATCCTGGTCGCCTGGAACGAGATCGACCCCGTGTACGACGGGCTCGCTCACCTGGCCGTGGCGACCATGGTCGCCGAGCTGAACGCGGAGATCATCCGCCAGGCCGCCGCGGAGGGCATCGACCTGGTCGAGGGCGAGCTGGGGCCGCGGGTCAGGGACATCTCGCCGGAGGTCATCGCCGAGCCCACGGCCGCCGTGGTCGAGAACGTGGCGCCCAGCGAGCCGACCGTCCTCAACTTCTTCGCGCCGGCCGTCCTGGCGCTCGTCCTCCAGCACCTGGCCGTGACCCTGACCGCCCTGTCCATGGTGCGCGAGCGGCTGAGCGGCCAGATGGACCTCTTCCGGGTGGCGCCGGTGAACTCCATGGAGGTGCTGGTCGGGAAGTACGTCGCCTACGCGGTGCTCACCCTGATCGTCGGCGGCGTGGTGGGGGCGCTGATGGTCTTCGGGCTGGGGGTGCCCGTGCTGGGCGGCTATGTCGCCGCCATCGGCATCGTCCTGCTGCTGGCGTTCGCCTCGCTGGGGGTCGGCCTGCTCATCTCCCTGGTGGCCGATTCGGAGCGCCAGGCCGTGCAGCTGTCCATGCTCGTCCTGCTGGCATCGGTCTTCTTCAGCGGCTTCGTGCTGCCGGTGCAGGACTTCATCGGCGCGGTGCAGTACTTCGCCTACGCCCTGCCCGTGACGCACGGCATCGCCACGCTGCAGGAGACGATGCTGCGCGGCGAGGTGACCACGACCTGGATGATCGCCGCGCTGGCGGGGATCGGCGTCGCGCTCTACCTCCTCTCCCTCCTGCGCCTGCGGGCCATCCTGCGCGCCGCGAACTAGCTCGCGCCGGCCACGATCACCTGGCGCGTGTGCCGGAAGATCCAGGCGGAGCCCAGCGCTGCGGCCAGGATCGGCAGCAGCTGCCACAGCAGGAAGCCGTAGTAGAGCCAGGACAGCGGGATCATCGGGGACGTCCGCTCCTCGCCGATGCGGCCCTCCAGGCCGACCAGGCTGTCCGCCAGCACGCGCATGCGCGCGCCCACCGTCGCGATGTCGTCACGGTTGGTGATCAGCGCCTCGCCGATGGCGTCCATGTTGTCTCCCAGCTCGCGCAGCTGATTCGCGCTCCGCTCGAACTGGTCGGCCAGCGGCAGCAACGGCTGTGAGCCGAAGATCGTGATGGACATGGCGGCCGCCAGCGCATCGGTGGTGGCGGCCGTCTCGCGGCTGAGGTTGGCCGCGTCGGTCGCCGCGGCGTGCGCCTCCCGCACGCTGGTATCGAAGCCGTCGAAGGCATCCGCGGCGGCGTTCGCCGCTTCGCTGGCCGCGTCCATGGTCCGCACCGCGGAAGCGGTGAGGCGGTCGAGGCGCGACACCAACGGGCCCCCGACCAGCAGCGCGGCGACGACCAGCACCGTGCCGACCGCCGCGTAAGCGGCCAGCAGCCAGGCGAGGATGCGCATGCCCGCTCCGCAAGCACCTCGCGTGCCACCGCTACCATGCGTCACGCATGCGAGCCGCCGCCCTGCGACCCCTCGTCGCCCGATTCGTGCCGGCCGGCGGCGTCCTGCTCTCCGCCCTGCTGTTCGGTAGCTACGCGCTGGGCCTCGTGCGCGATCGGACCTTCGCCCGAACGTTCGGCGCCGGCCCGGAGCTCGACGCCTATAACGCCGCCTTCGTGCTCCCCGAGCTGCTGCTCGACGTGCTGGTGGAGGCCGGCCTAGCCGCGCCGTTCATCCCCATCTTCCTGCGCCTGCGGGCCATGGGCGACGGCTCGGAGGCGGACCGCTTCGCCAGGACCATCCTGAGCGCGGCGGTGACGATCATGGGCGTGGCGGCGGTCGCCATGTTCGTCTTCGCCGAGGCGACGACCGATGCCATCGCTCCCGGCTTCGTCGGCGAGCAGCGCGAGCTGTACGTGGCCCTCTTCCGGCTGATGCTGGCCACGCCGATCCTGTTCGCCGCCTCGCTGACCCTTGGCCAGGTCCTGCTGGCCGAGCAGCGGTTCTTCTGGTACGGGATCGCGCCGCTGCTCTACAACGGCGGCATCATCGCGGGGACCATCGCGTTCAGCGACGCCCTGGGCATCTACGGGCCGGCCATCGGCGCGGTGGCCGGCGCCACGATCCACCTGGGCAGCCGCTTCATCGGCCTGCGGGGCAGCCGGTTCCGCATCGGGCTCGGCTGGGAGGCGCGCACCGGATCGGTGCGCGAGTTCGTGCGGCTCATGCTGCCGAAGATGGTGAGCCACCCGGTGGAGCCGATGACCTTCCTGTTCTTCACCAACGTGGCCTCCGGGCTGGCGGCCGGCAGCGTCACGGTGGTCAGCTACGCGCGGAACTTCCAGAGCGTGCCGGTCAGCCTCATCGGCGTGGCCTTCGCGCTCGCGGTCTTCCCGGCCCTGTCGACGGCGCACGCCACCGGGGACCGGCGCGGCTTCCTGCGCCTGCTGGGCAGCCAGGCGCTGACCATCGGCGTCGTCACCACCGTGGGCGCTGTCACGCTGGTGGTCGTCGCCGAGCTGGCCATCCGCGTCCTGCTGGGTGGTGGGGCTTTCGGGGCGGAGGAGGTGGCGCGGACCGCC
>JAPSGM010000176.1 GCA_031177555.1 Chloroflexota bacterium | reverse complement strand
GCGCACCGTGCGGGTCGCCCACCAGGCGGAGCGGCTCGAGTTCGAGTCGATCTGGCTGTTCGACCACTTCCAAACCGTGCCGAAGCCGGCCGACGAGATCACGTTCGAGTCGTTCGTCTCGCTGAGCGCCCTGGCGGCGCTGACCGACAGGGTCCGGCTCGGCCACGTCGTCATCTGCAACGGGTTCCGCAACCCGGCGCTGACCGCCAAGATGGCCGGCACCCTGGACGTGGTGAGCGGCGGACGCTTCGAGCTGGGCATCGGTGCCGGCTGGAAGCGCGACGAGTGGAACGCATACGGCTACGGGTTCCCGGACACCCGCACCCGGCTGGCGATGCTGGCCGACGGGCTGGAGGTCATCACCCGCCTGCTGGGCGGCGCCCCCGGCGAGCGCGCCACGTACGAGGGCGAGCACGCGTCGGTGCGAGACGCCATCAACCAGCCGCGCGGCCTGCAGGCTCCGCGCATCCCGATCATGGTCGGCGGCAACGGCCCGAACGTGACGTGGCGGCTGGCGGCGCGCTTCGCGGACGAGCTCAACCTGGACGGCCTCTCGCCGCAGGAGCTGCGCGACGCGCTCTCGGTGATCCGCAGCCGCTGCGAGGAGATCGGACGGGATCCGGACACGCTGCGCGTGAGCCTGCACGCGTGGTGGGGCGACGACGACTGGCGAAGCGCGGGCGACCAGCGGATCGCGTACCTGGGACAGCTCGCCGACCTCGGCCTTCACCGCGTGATCGGCCTTCTGCAGGCATCGGCGACGTCCGACGAGCCACTCCAGGCGCTGGCCGAAGACGCCCGCGCGGCAGGGCTCGCCCTGGGCTGAAGCGAACGGGCCCTTGCAACGGAACCTTTGCGAACGTGGATCACCGTCGACCGTCCGCGGCGCCCGGGATCGCGAGGTGGCGGAGCCGTTCCGTGTGCCGCCGCGGGCCGCATAGGGACTATCGGTCCATGGAGGTGCGTTGACGCACCGGGCTAGACTCATCGCTCCATGGCCGGACCGTTCAGCCAGACCGTCATCGCCGTGGTCTGGGACTTCGACAAGACCCTGATCCCCGGCAACATGCAGGGGCCGCTGTTCCGCCGCTACGGCGTGGACGAGCGAGCGTTCTGGGAGGAGGTCGACGCGCTGCGCGACTTCTACCGGGCGCACGGCGCAGAGCGCGTCAACGAGGACACGCTCTACCTCAACCACATCCTGGAGTACGTCCGGGCCGGCCGCTTCAAGGGGCTCAGCAATGCCGTCCTGCGCGAGCTGGGGGCCGAGCTCACCTTCCACCCGGGCATCCCGGACTTCCTGGAGTCGCTGCGCGAAACCGTCCGCAGCGAGCCGGCCTACGACAAGCTGGACATCAGCGTGGAGCACTACGTCGTGTCCACCGGCCTGCGCCCCATGGTCGAGGGCAGCTCCATTCGCCCGTACCTGGACGACGTGTGGGCCTGCGAGTTCATCGAGGCGCACCATCCGCCCGGCTACGCGTCCCCCGAGCAGCGCGAGCTGTTCCCGCGAGCCGAGATCACCGGGCTGGCGTACGCGATCGACAACACCAGCAAGACCCGGGCGCTGTTCGAGATCAACAAGGGCACCAACAAGGCGCCGGAGATCCACGTCAACTCGGCCCTCCCGCCCGAGATGCGGCGGGTGCCGTTCGCCAACATGATCTACATCGCCGATGGGCCCTCCGACGTCCCTGCCTGGAGCGTCGTCCGCGGCAACGGCGGCCTGACCTTCGGCGTCTACCAGCGCGGCTCGCGCGCCCAGTTCGAGCAGATCAGCGCCCTGCAGCGCGACGGCCGGATCCACGCCTTTGGCGAGGCCGACTACCGGCCCGATTCCACCGCGTGGCTGTGGCTGAGCACCGAGGTCCGGCGCATCGCCGACCGCATCGTGGAGGAGCGCGCGGCGGCCCTGCGACGGGCCGTCCGGCCGCCGGCGCGGCACATCGTCGACCAGCCGGCACCCGTGGAGGCGGGCCCGGACGCTTCGATGGACGAGGCCGCGCTCGCGGAGCCGCCGCCCCCCGGCGCCCCGGTGCGCGCGGACCGCATCCGCGACGCCGTTCGCCGCACCCTGGCGGCCGAGGACGCTGCCGGCGCCTCCGAGGCAGCTGCAGACGAGCTTCCCGCCACGCCCGGCGAGCGCCGTTCCTTCCCCGGCTGACGCCCCGCATCGCGCTGCCGGGTCGTGCCGCGCAATGCGGCTCCCGCCACGTCCCTCGGCGTATACTCGCCCGACACTCGCAGCCAGCCGCACAGGTGATCCGGATCAGAGCGGTCACTCGACTCGGCGACCACCACGCCCGCGACGGCCGATGCCGCCCGCGGGCCTTTTCGTACCCGAACGGAGGACGCAGTTGATCGAGCAGCCGACCCTCACCCGCGATCCCGCCGCCGAGCGGCTGCGTCGGGCCTACGGCTTCGACGAGGTGGCGCTCGTGCCCGGCGCGGTCACGGTCGACCCGGCCGAGGTCGACCTGGCCACGGAGGTCGGCGGGTATCGGCTCGGGATCCCCTTCATCGCGGCGGCGATGGACGCCGTGGCCGATGCCGACTTCGCCGTCCGCATGACCCATCACGGCGGGCTCGCTTTCGTCAACCTGGAGGGCCTCTACACGCGCTACGAGGACGCCGAGCCGATCATCCGCCGCGTCGCCGACGCGGAGAGCGCCGAGGCGGCCGGCGCCACCCTGGCCGATGCCTACACGGCGCCGATCCGCGACGAGCTGATCTCCGCGCTGATCACGCGCGTCAAGGCGCAGGGCGGGGTTGCGGCGGTGGCGACCACGCCGGCATCCGCCTGGCATCACGCCGAGGTGGCGGCCGAGGCCGGGGCGGATCTCTTCCTGGTCCAGTCGCAGGTCTCGAGCGCCCGGCACATCTCGACGTCCACCCGCGTGCTGTCGCTGGCGGACCTGACCGGCGGGCTGCGCCTGCCGGTCCTGGTGGGCAACACGGTCAGCGGCGAGGCCGCGTACCAGCTCATGCACCAGGGCGCCGCCGCCATCCTGGTCGGGGTAGGGCCCGGCGCGGCGTGCACCACGCGCGAGGTGCTGGGCATCGGCGTGCCGCAGGTGACGGCCACCCTGGACGTGGCCGCGGCGCGCGATCGCTACTGCGCCGAGACGGAGCGGTACGTCCCGGTCATCACCGACGGCGGCATGAAGACCGGCGGCGACATCGCCAAGGCCATCGCCTCCGGGGCCGATGCAGTCATGCTCGGCTCCCCGTTCGCCGCCGCCCTCGAGGCGCCCGGGCGCGGCTTCAACTGGGGCATGGCCGCTCCCTCGCCGACGCTGCCGCGCGGCACGCGCATCCGCATCGGCGAGCGGCGCCCGCTGGAGCACATCCTGTTCGGGCCGGCCGCCACGCAGCATGGCACGGAGAACCTGGTCGGGGCGCTGCGGCAGTCCATGGCGGCGCTCGGGGCGCGGACGGTCGAGGAGATGCATCGGGTCGAGATGGTGATCGCGCCGGCGATCGTCACCGAGGGCAAGTCCTGGCAGCTATCGGCACGGGAGTAGCCTGCGCGTCGGGAAGCGTACGGGGCCGATGGGGACGCCGATCCAGGGCGACCTGACCGCGGGGCTTGCCCGCACCAAGGAGGTGGCGCATCGGCTCGAGGAGTTCCGCCGGCCTCGGCACCGACTTGCGAGATGCGAATGGTGGTCACGTTAAAGCCGCTAGGAGGCGCGGACAGCGGGTTCCGCGCGGGGAGCTGAGCGTGGATGGCAGGTCGCACCGGCCCGATGGAGCCGCCCGAGCCACGTAACGCGACCCTGATTCACATCTCGGCAGTCGGGCATCTCCGACATCTGGAACGTGACCCCTTTCCACCACCGCGGCAGTCGGCTGCGCGGCGGCGGCTCGCCGATGGGGCGGCGGTCCTAGCCGATCGGCCAAACCACCTCGGTCCGGAGGGCGTCGACGTCGTCGACCTCGGTCGGATCGTCGACGTACGACTCCCATGGCCCGGCCCCGGGCGTCATGTCCTGCTGGCGGATCCAGCCCTCGAGCCGCTCGTACGTCGAGCTGAGGCCCGAGTAGTCGCCGCGGTGGACGGTGACGGCCACCCGGCCGGACGGCAGCACTCCGGCCGCCACCTCCCCCGGCTCGGCCTCGTCGACGGGGCGCAGATTGGCCACGGGGGCGATCACCGGAATGCCGATCTCGACGTCCACCGACTCCCGGGTGTACTCGTGGTAGCGCGCGAAGGGTGGTCCGGCGGGCTTGCCGCCCAGGTCGCTGATCCGGTCCGCGACGTTCGGCAGGTGGATGTCGAACAGCTCCCCGAGCGAAGGGGTCGGCGCCGCGACCCGAACGGCGACCGTCGGCTGCGGATTGACGTCGCGGAGCTGGACGTCCAGGTCGGGCTCGCGGGCGACGGACATGCGTCGGTCCTCCTGTTCGGCGGGTACCCCTTAGCCTAGCCGCGCGGGCTAGACTCGCACCATCCGCAGCGGGCGAGCGCATTGACCGATAGCAAGGAACCGCAGGCCGAGCTAACCGACGCTCCGCCGGCCGCCCGCGAGCGCGGCCGGACCGTCCACGGAGAGCCGGCGAACGCCGGCCACCGGGTTCTGGCGCCTGACGACGCGGAGGTGGAGGCCTACCTGGAGCAGGCGCTGCACGCCCCGCCGCCGACCCGCGTGGAGGAGGTGCCCGAGGGCCCGGACACCGTGGTGGTGCTCGACT
>JAPSGM010000367.1 GCA_031177555.1 Chloroflexota bacterium | reverse complement strand
GACCTGGCTGCGCACCCGCTCGCGGGCGCTCGGCGCCGCGGCGGCGTTCCTGGCCACTCCCCTCGTCATCCCGCATGCCAACCAGCACGAGGCCATCCTCGGCGCGCTGGGCGTCCTGCTGGTGCTGGTGGCCGTCCGCGGGACGCCGGTGCAGGCCCGCCTGACCACCGCCGCCGTGGTCCTGCACGCCGTGCTGTGGCTGGGGCCAGCGCTGAGCGGGGAGGCATCGGCATGGGTCCTGTTCGGGGCCCTGCTGGCCTGGCTGGGCGCCACAGCGTGGCTCGCCACGACGCAGCAGGAGCCGGAGACGGCCGCCTAGGTACTTCCGTCCGGTTCCGGTGCGTGAATGCACCGGGGTAGACTCCGCGCCGATGCCGCCGATGTCGAGCCCCACCGAGACCTGGCTGCGCCGCCTGCCCTCGCCCCTGGCCATCTTCGCGCTGGCGCTGGGCGGCATCCTCATCGGGATCACGGTCACCAAGGGCGTCCAGGACCCGGATTACTTCTGGCACGTGACCGCCGGGCAGTGGATCGCCGAGAACGGCCGCGTCCCGAGCACCGACCCCTTCTCCTTCACCTGGGCAGGGCAGCCGTGGACGCCGCACGAGTGGCTCAGCGAGCTGATCATCTACTGGCTGGTCGACGCCTTCGGGCGCACCGGCGCGACGGTCGTCTTCGGGCTCTTCCCGGCGGCCATCGTCGCCGTCCAGGCCGCCATGCTGGCCCGCGGCGGCGTCACGGTGCGGGCGTTCGTGGTGCCGGCGGTGCTCATCGGGCTGGTCATCACGCCGTACGTGACCCTGCGGCCGCAGGCCGTCAGCTGGCTGGTGCTCAGCGTGCTGGTGTGGTTCCTGTGGGAGCTGCGCCCCGACAGGGCCGGCCGCGCGCTGCTGCTGATCCCGCTCTTCGTGCTATGGGCCAACCTGCACGGCGTCTACGTCATCGGCCTTGGCGTCGTCCTGACCTACTGCATCTTCACCATCCTGGGCCGCACGCCGATGTCCGCTGCCAAGCCCTGGATGGCCGCCGGGGCGCTGGGAGCCGTGGCGGCGTCGGCGCTGACGCCGGCGGGACCGATCGGCATCCTGTACCCGCTCCGCTACGTCGAGCTCTCCGACTGGGGGCTGGCCAACATCCAGGAGTGGCAGTCGCCGAACTTCCACGAGCCGGCGCACTGGGCCTTCCTGGGCATGATCGTGTGGGTGGGCCTCAGCCGTGGCCGCGGCGCGCCCGGCTGGCTGGTGATGCTGTCCTGGGTGGGGATCGTGCTGGGCCTCGTCTCGCTCCGCAACGTGCCGATCGCGGCGGTCTTCTGCCTGCCGGTCCTGGCGCTGGGGCTCCAGGAACGGCTCGCGGGTCGCGCCCTTCCAGGACCGATGGCGCCCTCCCGGGCGCTCGGGCGGCGGCTGCTCGAGATCGGCGCGGCGGTCATCGTGGTCGTGGGCGCGCTGGTGGTGCTCGTGCCGCCGGGAGTCGGCGAGGGGCCGCGCGCCAACATCGCCAGCCGGTTCCCGGTGCCGGGCGTGGCCGAGCTGCAGCGGGTCAATCCGGATGCGCGAGTCCTGGCCGAGTACGGCTGGGGCGGCTACGTCATCCACGAGCTGTACCGGACCGGTGGCCGCGTGTTCGTTGACGGTCGCAACGACATGTACGACCAGCAGATCCTGGAGGACTACGACGCCATCAAGGCCGCCGATCCGGGCTGGGAGGACCTGGCCGATGCCCACGGGGTCGAGGCGCTGCTGCTCGATCCGGAGGCCACGGTCACCCGTGGCCCGGCCGAGGCGGCGGGCTGGTGCGAGCAGTACCGCGACGAGATGCAGGTGCTGCTCCTGCGGGCGTGCCCCTAGCCGACCCGTACGCTCGGCTTGCGAATGGGAGTCA
>JAPSGM010000366.1 GCA_031177555.1 Chloroflexota bacterium | reverse complement strand
GATCCGGGGTTCGCCGGGGACACCGCCACCGGCGCCAAGAAGCCGGCGACCCTCGAGACTGGGCTGGTCGTGCAGGTGCCGCTCTTCGTCAGCGAGGGCGACACGCTGCGGATCGACACGCGCACCGGGGAGTACGTCACGCGCGTCCAGTAGGGACGCGTCCGGCAGGACCGATGTGACCGCCGACCAGCCGACCCTCTGGGACCAGCCGGCATCTGCCGGCGGAGGCGAGGCGCCCGGCCGGCCGGCGCCGCGCGTGCTGCGGGTCAGCGACCTGAACCGCCGGGTGCGGGCGCTGCTGGACGGCGACCCCACGCTCGCCGACGTGTGGGTCGAGGGAGAGGTCAGCCAGCCGTCGTTCCCGCCGTCGGGGCACTGCTTCTTCACGCTCAAGGACGCGGCCAGCCAGGTGCGCGCCGTCCTGTTCCGCGAGGAGCTGGCGGCCGCCAACGTGCGGCCCGAGCACGGCATGCAGGTGATCTGCCACGGCCGGCTACGCGCCTACGAGCCGCAGGGCGTCTACCAGCTGTACGTCGTCACGCTCACGCCGGCGGGAGCCGGCGACCTGCACCAGCGCTACGAGCAGCTGCGCACCCGGCTGGCAGCCGAGGGCCTGTTCGACGAGCGGCGCAAGCGGCCGCTGCCGCGCTGGCCGCGCCGGATCGGGGTGGTGACCTCGCCGGTGGGGGCGGTGTGGCGCGACATCGGCAACGTGGTCCGGCGTCGCTATCCACTCGTGGAGCTGGTCCTTGCGCCGACGATCGTGCAGGGCGCCAGCGCCTCGGGCGCCATCGTGCGGGCCCTGCACCGCGTGTACGCCCAGCCGGGGATCGACCTGGTGATCCTGGCCCGCGGCGGGGGATCGCTGGAGGACCTGTGGTCGTTCAACGACGAGCGGGTCGTCCGCGCCGTGGCCGCCGCCCCGGTGCCGATCCTGGTGGCCGTAGGCCACGAGAGCGACACCACCCTGGCCGACTTCGCCGCCGACGTGCGCGCGCCCACTCCGTCCGCCGCGGCCGAGCAGGCCGTGCCCGACGCCGCCCAGTTCCCGGCCATCCTGGCCAGGCTGCGCGAGCGCGCCTCGGCGGCGCTGGTGGGCCACGTCGCCGGCCGGCGGCAGCTGCTCGCGACCGAGGGTCGTGCGCTGGCGCGCCTGGCGCCGGACGTGGCCTCGGCCCGCCAGCGCGTGGCGGACCTCCTGGACCGCAGCTACCGCGCGCTGGCGGGCCGCGCCGAGCGGGAGCGGGCCGCGCTGGCGGGGATCGGCGACGCGCTGCGCACCCTGTCGCCGGCCGCCACCCTGGAGCGTGGGTACGCCATCGCCCGCCTCCCCGACGGCACCGTCGTGCGCGACCCCGGCCAGGCGGCGCCGGGGAGCGGCCTGACCGTGACGGTGGCACGCGGTACGCTTGAGACCCGCGTCGAGGACTCCCGTCCCGGCGCGCCGTTCGAGGAACCTTCGTCGTGACCGATGCCACCGCCAGCACCGACGACCTGCAGGGCCGGCCCTTCGACGAGCTGATCGGGGAGCTGCAGCGGATCGTGCAGGCGCTCGAGGCCGGCAACCTGCCGCTGGAGCAGGCCATCCAGCTGTATCGGCGCGGGCTGCAGCTGCACGCGGCCTGCGAGACGCGGCTGCGCGAGGCGGAGCTCACCATCACCCAGCTGGGCCGCGGCGTGGAGGCGGAGCTGGCGGAGGCCGGCCGCGAATCCGAGGGCTAGGCCGGCGGTGGACACGGTGACCGCCTCCCTGCGCGAGGCTCGCCCGGCCGATGCGGCGCGCCTGGCCGAGCTGGCCGGCCAGCTGGGGTACCCGGCCTCCGCCGGCGAGCTGGCCGAGCGCCTCTTGCTCGTGGCGCGCTCGCGCGACGCGCTGGTGCTGGTGGCC
>JAPSGM010000042.1 GCA_031177555.1 Chloroflexota bacterium | reverse complement strand
CCCAGCAGCGCTGCACGCCGAGGTGCCGATGGAGGGCGTGGCGCCGCCCTTCGACCCGTTCCAGACCGTCGGCCGCGTGGTGCGCGCGTATGGGGTCGACTGGGTGGTGGTCACCCTGGCCGCCGGCGAGACGCGCGACCCGCTGGGGCTGTGGGAGGGCGCCGACGCGACGGACGTGGACGGGCGCCGGCCGGACTTCCTGCCCGAGGTACCGGCCTTCGAGGCTCCGGGCGTTCGGGTATACCGGGTGCAGCCGGAGTCGTGACCAGGGCCTGGCCAGGCTAGCCGGTTCGCAGCAGCAGCCCGTCCGGAGCGCGCGCGATGACGATCCAGCCGGCCTTTTGCAGCTTGCGCACGAGCGTGACGCGATCGTGCTGCACGGCGGCCCAGGTCACGCCTTCCGCCGCCAGGGTCGCGGCGGGGTCCCCGTCGCCGTGCAGGAGCCCGAAGTACGCGGCCCAGGTCGCACGATCGCGGATCTCCAGCCGGCCGTCCATGGCCGTCTGGACGCGGCCGCCGAACCGATAGGCGAGGTAGCCGCCCCACACCTGCTCGTTGAGGATGCGGGCGCTCGCGCCCGACGGAAGCGCCGCGTCGAGCGCATCGGCCAGGAGCACGGGCGCGTCCGGGGTGACGCGCCCCACCGACTGCGGCAGCGCCGGGCGGAGCGGCTGGAGCGCGGCCAGGATCAGCAGCGCCGCGCCCAGCCCGACCACGAGCGGCCGTCCCCGCAGCGGCGGAGCCGGGAGGCCGATGGCCCGAGCCAGCCGCGGCCGCGCCGCGAGCGCGGCGTCCACGTCGCGGGCGATGACCGGAGCGGCGGCGAACCCGAACCACGGGATGTGGCGGATGCTCGTCGCCGCGAGCAGCGCGGTGATCCCCAGGAAGATGGCCTCCGACGGTGTGACGGCCCCCCGGCGCAGGACGCGCCCTATGACGACCAGGGCCAGCGTCGCCCAGAACAGCGTCGCGACGGGGATCCAGGGCCACGACAGCTGCCACTCGACGGAGATGGACCGGACCACTTCGAGCCCAGGTTGCGCGTAGGCGTAGGCCATCAGGGCGAACCCCGCCGGGTTGGCGAGTGGCGCGGCGAGGGCGACGGCCGCGGTGATCGCGAGCGTCGGGACGGCGGACGGCTGATCGCGGCTTCTGCGCCGGTCCAGCACGCTGCCCACGAGCCAAGCCACCGCGGCAACCTGCCCGATGACGAAGGCGCCGTGCAGGTTCGCCCACGCCACCATCAGCAGGCCGTAGGCGACCGGCAGCCAGCGTGGCACGGGCCTGAGGGCCAGCAAGAGCAGGGCAACGGGTAGCAGCAGGATGGAAAACGACTGCGCCCGGGCGAGGAGGTGCGGGGCCAGGATCCCGATCGCCACCACCATCGCCGCGGACGTGGCGACCACGCTCGCCTGCCGTCGAAGCATGGCGGAAAGGACGAGCATCCCGCCACCGATCAGCAGGCTGTTGACGACCAGAGCGGGCCCGACGGCCTCGCCGATGCCGAGCACGAGCTGCGCGCCCCACTGCGGGTTGATGGGCCCCTCCACCATCGGCGTCCAGGTTGCCGGGGTTGGCCGGTCGAGAGGGGCGCCGGCATGCAGCTCGCGGGCCGAGGCGAGGGAGAGCCAGAAGTCGTCGATCGGCAGCGAAAGGCCGGTGACCAGCGCCCCGAGCCCCGTGGCCGCGAGCACCAGCGCCGAGGCGACCACGCCGGTGCGGCTCCTCAGGTCGGGCATCGGGTGCATCGGCTGCATCGACTGGATGGTACGGAGTAGTACTTCCGGGGTCACTAGTACTGTTGACCGTTGGCAACCTGCACCGACAGCATGGGTGCCAGGTCCGGTACCACGACAGCTGGTACCGGAGGCGTACCGAGGGCAGGAAGGACGGGTTTGCCGAATACCACCGAGGCCGGGGCGCCGGCCACCACCTTCGACCGATTGCAGACGCAGGCGACGCAGAGCGTCAGCCGCAGCACGCGGCGCCTGCGCGACCTCGCCGCGGAGTACCGCCGCCTGCACCGGGAGCAGCTCGAGGACTGGGTTCGCATGCGGGCGCGCCTGGACAGCCAGCAGTCCGGCTCCACCCAGGCGGGCAATGCCGCCGCCGAGCGCCTCCGAGCGCGCCACGACACCCTGGCCCGCGAGCTGGCGACCTCCCAGGCGAGGCTCAAGCGGATCGAGGTGGCGGCGCGCCAGCTGGAGCTGGTGGCCAGCTACCTCGGCAACCCGGACCCGAGCGTCGACGAGCCGACCCTGACCGATGTCGACGAGTCGCCGGCCGCCGTCCCGCTGCGCATCATCCAGGCGCAGGAGGGCGAACGGCAGCGCCTGGCCGAGGTCATCCACGACGGGCCGGCGCAGGTCCTCACCAATGCCATCTTCCAGGTCGAGTACCTGGACCGCGTCATCGACGACGCGCCGCGCACCGCCCGTGACGAGCTGGCCTTCCTGCGCACGATGCTGCGCGACGGGCTGGACGAGGTGCGCGGGTTCATCGCCGATCTCCGCCCGCCGGCGGTCGACGTGGGCCTGGCCAAGGCCATCGCCGACCAGGCGGCCGCATTCGCGACGCGCCACGGGCTGGTGGTGGAGGTCGAGGTCGACGGCATCGACGACGGGCTGACGCCGGACGAGAAGGCATCGGTCCTTCGCATCCTGCAGGAGGCCCTGCAGAACGTCCGCAAGCACTCGGCGGCCACCCGGGTGCGCATCTGCCTGGAGGGCGGCACCTTCGTCATCGGCGACAACGGGCGCGGCTTCGACGTGATGCGCCTGGCGTCCGGGGCCAGCCACAACTTCGGGCTCCACTTCATGCGCGAGCGCGCCGAGCTGATGGGCGCCACGCTCAAGATCGAATCGAGGCAGGGGGAGGGAACGCGGATCCTGCTGAGCCTCCCCTCGCGATGACCGCAATGCGCAGGACCGCAGAAACGCACAGCCAGGCCAAGACGGGAGTGACGATGATGACCACCGCAACCACCGACGCGACCACCAAGAACGCGACCCAGGCCAAGGAGGAGACGATGGCAACGGAGACCCAGGAGCGACGCCGCGGCGGTGACCGCCGGACCGCGGGGAGCAAGACGCGCATCGTGATCGTGGACGGGCATACCCTGTTCCGTCGCGGCGTGCGCAACATCCTGGAGCTCGAAGCGGACATGGAGGTGGTCGGCGAGGCTGGCAGTGGTCGCGAGGCGATCGCCACCGTCGGAGAGCTGACGCCGGACGTGGTCCTGATGGACCTGTCGTTGCCGGCGCCGAACGGGATCGAGACCACGCAGCGCCTGAAGCGGGAGCTGCCGCACACCGGCATCATCGTGCTCGCCCCCAACGACGACGAGGACCAGCTCTTCGACGCCATCAAGGCGGGCGCGGCGGCCTACGTGCTGAAGGACATCGACCCGACCGACCTGATCGCCATCATCCGCCGCGTCCGGTCCGGCGAGTACCTGATCAACGACAAGGTGTTCGCCAAGCCGGCCGTCGCCACCCGCGTGCTCAAGGAGTTCCGCGAGCTGGCGGTCTACGGCTCGGAGGCCCAGCCGATCTTCGCCCCGCTCTCCCCGCGTGAGGTGGAGATCCTGGACAACATCGCGCAGGGCATGACCAACAAGCAGGTCGCCTATGCCCTGTCCATCTCCGAGCAGACGGTGAAGAACCACATGTCGTCCATCCTCCGCAAGCTGGCCGTGAACGACCGCACCCAGGCCGTCGTCTACGCCATGCGGCAGGGCTGGATCAAGATCCCCGAGGATTGAGCGTCCGCGCTCCTGCCGCCTGGCGGTGGTGGGCGGTACCGTCGGGCTGGTACGGAGGTTCCATGGTGAACCGCATCGGCTCCGCTTAGGCTCGATGCAAGTCGAGGCGGGTATCCGCCGAGACCTTCATCTGAACGAGGCGTTCCCGGATCGCGAGCCGGTAACTGCCTCGGGTCTCCTCCTCCGGTGCGGGAGCCGTGTCGCAGCAGGCACGGCTCTCGCGCTGTTTCCGGGCATGCGGTCGACCCCAGGTGTCGCGGGTGGCGAGTGACCGACTGCCGGACGGTGAATGACGGTCACATCTCGGAAGTGGGGAGGGCCCGACTGCCGGTATGCGAAACGGGGATCGCATAATGTGGCTCACGCGGCTGCCGACGCCTCCGCTGTGCCTGGATCCACGCTCACCACGCTCGCTGAGCACGGGCCGCCCTGGTCTCCGACGCACTTAACGTGACACCATTCGCATCTCGCAAGTCGGAGCGAGCAATCAGGGCCGCGCAGGCCGCGCAGGCCGCGCAGACCGCCGACGGCCCTCCACCCACGCTCACCGCGTCTCGCGAGACCCGGACGCGGCCGCATCAGAGGGACCAACGGACCGCCAAGTCACAGCTCGCAAGTCGGCGCTGGCGGGCAGCCACGAAATGCAACGCGAGACGGTGTCGAACATCCGGCCGATTTGAGGTCGGTCGAAGTATTGACAAGCACGCTTCCCTGATACAAGGTACGTGCCCGGCCCGGCTGCCTTGGGACCATCGGGTCATTCCTTGGCTCGGCGAGACGCCCTACGCTGCCGTCGCCAATCTCCGAGGAAAGGAGGTATCGCGAAGGAATGCTTCAGTTCATCAGCACTCTTCTTGCTCGCTTCCGCCGCGAGGATGAGGAAGGTCAGACGCTCGTCGAGTACGGACTGCTTCTGGCCCTGATCGCGATTATCGTGATCATCGCCCTCATCTTCCTTGGCCCGATCGTGAGCCAGATCTTCCAGAACGTCGGCCAGAACCTGCAGACCACGTAAGTCCGCCAGGTCAAGCCCAAACTACCGGGAGCCCTCGCCCTCGTGGCGGGGGCTTCCGCATTGCCCGGACGGTCCGGCACCGATGGCGTGGCCGGCGCAGGGCGGCAAGTACCCCCATCGGCCTAGCCCGTAAGTCCGCTCGAAGGTGCTTGCACCCGAACGTAGACTGTTGACCGCAGTCACAATGGCTGTGGATATCCCTCCCGCGTCCTTATCGGTTTTTTCCACCCTCCGAGCTAAGGGGAACTATTTCGTGAAGCGATCCAATCGCCTGGTCATCCTGGTAGGGGTGCTGCTCGCCGTCCTGGCCTTCGTTGGAATCGTCATCGTGCTCAACCAGGAGCCCCCCGCCCCCGAGCCAGGGGAGGCCCAGGTCGACGTTCTGGTCGCGACACGCGACATCGAGATCGGCGACCAGGTCACCGCCGCGGACGTCGAGGTCCAGCAGGTCGATGAAGCGAACGTCGTGGGCACCCGCATCGGCGCCGTGTCGGCCGTACCCAACCGACCCGCGATCTATCCGATCCCGACGGGCTCGCAGGTCTCGCAGGAGGCCTTCGGTACGGTCGGAGGCCAGTGCATCGAGTGCCAGCTGCAGCCGGGCGAGAAGGCGATCGCCTTCGAAGTCGACCGCGTGACCGGCCTGGACTTCCTGATCCAGCCGGGCGACCACATCGACGTCGTCATCGCCCAGGCGGTGCAGGTACTGCAGCCGACCGTTGACACGGCAGACCTCCCGCGGAACCAGCAGCGCTTCGAGACGATCCCCGGGCTCGAGAACGCCCGCACCGTGAAGACGATCCTGACCGACCGGCGCGTGCTGTACGTCAGCGCGCGGAACCGCGTCGTGCAGCCGGTCGCCACGCCGGAGCCCGGCGAGGAGGAGGCGCCTCCGCCCGAGCAGCCAGACGTCGACAGCGTGATCATCGTCGTCGCCGGATCGGCCCAGGACGCCGAGGTGATCAAGTTCGCACAGAACCAGCTGGGCAACCTAGGTCCACTTACCGCCATCCTCCGCCGAACCCTCGACACCGAGGAGGAGGTCCCGGAGGAGGACACCACCGGCATTACCATCGACATCCTGTTCGAGGAGTATGGGATCCCGATCCCCGACCTCATCGTGGACCTCGGACCGGACCAGGGCGGAGGCGGGAACTAGGTCCCCGCCCGAACGGCCGGACCGCATCAACCGAGCAAGGAACAAACCATCGTGATCAAGGTCCTCATCGTCGACGACATCCCCGAGACGCGCGACCACCTGGCCAGGCTGCTGAGCATGGAGCAGGAGATCGACGTGGCCGGCGGTGCCGGCTCGGGGGAGGAGGCGATCCGGATGGCGATGGAGCTTCGCCCGGACGTCATCGTCATGGACATCAACATGCCGGGCATGGACGGGGTGGCCGCCGCGGAGATCATCTCCCAGCGTCTCCCCACCTCGCCAATCGTGATGATGAGCGTCCATGGCGAGGCGGAGCAGCTGAAGCGGTCGCTCTCGGCCGGCGCGCGGGAGTTCCTCGTCAAGCCGTTCTCGGCCGACGAGTTCGCCACCACCATCAGGAACCTGCACCAGCGCGAGCTGGTGCGTCGCGAGCAGCTGGCGGCGACCCTGCCGGCAGGTCCCGCCGTCGACTCCGGCACAGGCGAGGACAACGGGGAGCACCAGGTGCTGGCCGTCTTCTCGCCCAAGGGCGGCGCGGGTCGCACGACCATCGCGACCAACCTGGCGCTGGCCCTGCACCGCGAGACCGGCGGACGGGTTGCGCTGATCGACGCGAACCTGCAGTTCGGTGACGTCGGCGTCCTGCTCAACCTGAACCCGAAGAACCGCTCGATGCTGGACGCGGTGGGCGGCGAGCCGGACGCCGACATCATCAACTCGGTGGTGGTCGACCACTCGACCGGCATCCGGGTGCTTTTGGCACCCCCGTCGCCGGAGGGCGCCGACCTCGTGACGCCGGCCTACCTGCGCAAGATGGTCGACCACCTGCGTTCGACGCACAATTACGTCGTGGTCGACCTGCCGTCAGCCCTCAACGACCACTCGCTCGCGGTGATGGACGCCGCGGACCAGATCGTGGTGCTCACCGCGCTGGAGATCACCACCATCAAGAACGTGCGCCTCTTCCTGGAGGTGGCCGACCAGCTGGAGTACGATCGAACCAAGATCCGGCTGGTCGTCAACCGCTCCGATGCCTCGCAGGGCATCCGGATCGGCGACGTGGAGGCCTCCATCCGCCGCTCCATCGACGGAACCATCGTCTCCGACGGCCGGCTGGCCGTCCTGGCGGTGAATCGAGGCGTTCCGTTCGTCGTATCTCATCCAGAGGGCGCGCTCTCGCGCGACGTAACCAAGCTCGCTCGAACGCTTGCGGGCGACGCCGTAGCTGCCGATGGCAAAGCCAACAAGCGCGGACTCTTCGCACGCCGCTAAGGGGAAGGGATAGTCGACCATGTCACTGCTGAAGAGGATCGAGCGGGCCCGGCCCGCCGCTGAGGGGGAAAACACGAACGCCCCGGCGCCTGCCGCACAGGCTCCGGTGCCGGTCCCGAGCACCGGCACGCCGGCCCCGCCGCCGGGTGGCGGCGGCGCGGCACCGGGACGCCCGTTCCTGGGCGCGATGCCGGCCCGCGAGTCGTTCCGCGAGGCAAAGTTCCGCGTCCAGAATCGGCTCATCAACGAGCTGGACCCGAAGCTCGACCTGAGCAACCAGGTGGAGGTGCGGCGCCAGATCGAGGAGCTGTTCGGCAAGATCGCCGACGAGGAGGGCCTGGCCCTCACGCGCGCCGAGCGGGTGCGCATGCTCGAGCAGATCACCGACGAGATCCTGGGCCTTGGCCCGATGGAGCCGCTCCTGCGCGACGAGACCATCACCGAGGTCATGGTTAACGGTCCTCAGCAGGTCTACATCGAGCGCGAGGGCAAGCTGGAGCTGACCAACGTCACCTTCCAGAACGACGAGCACGTCATGAAGATCATCCAGCGGATCATCGCCCCCATCGGGCGCCGCGTGGATGAGTCCTCCCCGATGGTCGACGCCCGCCTGGCCGATGGCTCCCGCGTGAACGCCATCATCCCGCCACTCTCGCTGGTGGGACCGGTGATCACCATCCGGAAGTTCTCGGCGACGCCGTTCACCGTTGAGGACCTGGTCCGCTTCGGTACGGCCACCCCGGAGATGTTCGAGTTCCTGGAGGCCTGCGTGCGGGCCCGGCTCAACATCTTCGTCTCCGGCGGCACCGGCTCCGGCAAGACCACCATGCTCAACATCCTCTCGTCGTTCATCCCGGACGACGAGCGTATCGTGACCATCGAGGACGCCGCCGAGCTCCAGCTGCGGCAGGAGCACGTGATCACGCTGGAGGCGCGCCCGTCGAACATCGAGGGCAAGGGCGCCATCCCCATCCGCGAGCTCGTGCGCAACGCGCTGCGCATGCGGCCCGACCGCATCGTGGTCGGGGAGTGCCGCTCCGGCGAGGCGCTGGACATGCTGCAGGCCATGAACACCGGCCATGACGGCTCCATGTCCACCGGCCACGCCAACGCGCCGCGCGACATGCTCGCCCGCCTCGAGACGATGGTGCTGATGGCCGGCATGGACCTGCCGCTGCGGGCCATCCGCGAGCAGATCGCATCGGCCGTCGACCTGATCGTCCACCAGAACCGCCTCAAGGATGGCTCGCGCAAGATCGTGAACATCACCGAGGTGCAGGGGATGGAGGGCGACGTCATCGTCATGCAGGACATCTTCGTGTTCGAGCAGACGGGTCTAGTCGAGGGCAAAATCCAGGGCAAGCTGCGGCCGACCGGGATTCGCCCCAAGTTCGTCGAGAAGTTCGAGGCCGCAGGCATCCACCTCCCGCCGAACGTCTTCGGCTCACCGTTCTAGAGGACCGAGCCGACCATGGGCATGTTGCCGTTCGTGATCGCCGCCCTGGCGGCCGGGGCGGTCCTTCTCATCTCCGTCGGCGTCGCCATGAGCGGCGGCTCCGGCGGCGTGGCCTCGCGCCTGGAGCGCTATGCGCGAGCCGGCGGCGCAGGCGAGGCGGAGGGGACCGAGGACCGCGAGTCCATGGTCACCGCGGGACTCAACCGCGTCATCGAACGCCAGGGCCTGGCCACGCGCCTGTCCACCGACCTGGCCCGCGCCGACCTGAAGCTGCGCCCGGCGGAGTTCGTGGCGGCCTGGTTCGCCTCACCTTTCGTGTTCCTGGGCCTCGGCTTGATCCTGGGCCTCATCCTGGATGGCTTCCGCAACCCCATCGCGCTGGCGCTGGCCTTCGGGGTCGGCGCCTACTTCCCGCGCGGCTACCTGCGGTACCGCCAGGCCAAGCGGCTCAGCACCTTCGCCACGCAGCTGCCGGACACCATCACCCTGCTCGCCAACTCGCTGCGCGCCGGATCCTCGTTCCTGCAGGGCGTGGAACTGGTCAGCCGCGAAGCCCGGCCGCCGATCTCCGAGGAGTTCGAGCGCGTGGTCCGCGAGATGAACCTGGGCGTGGCGCTGCAGCCGGCCCTGAACAACCTGGTTCGTCGGGTGGCGTCGGAGGACCTGGAGCTGATGGTCACCGCCATCAACATCCAGAGCCAGGTCGGCGGCAACCTGGCCACGGTGCTCGACTCGATCGCGTACACCATCCGCGAGCGGGTCCGCATCCAGGGCGAGATCAAGACGCTGACCGCCATGCAGCGGTACAGCGGCTACGTGATCACCCTGCTGCCGGTCGGCCTGGCGGGCATCCTCATGCTCATCAGCCCGACGTACTTCGGCCGCATGTTCGATGACAACGCCAACATCTTCGGGCTGCCTGCCGGCGTGGTGTTCCTGATCATCGGCGCCATCAGCATGTTCTTCGGGTACATCCTGATTCGCCGCATCGTCGACATCAAGGTGTAGGGGCATGGATAACCCGCAGATCATCATCGCGGCGCTGGCGGCAGGCGCCGTCCTCCTGATCACGTACGGTCTCGCGGCCCGCCCGCCGCAGGACGCGGTGCAGGCTCGCCTGGAGCAGCTGGTCGTCCAGCCCAAGACGCTCGAGGAGTTCGAGCTCCAGCAGCCGTTCTTCGACCGGGCCCTGCGACCGATCGTCAAGCGCCTGTCCAAGCTGGGGCGGAGTGGCGACCAGGGGGGCATGATCGCCCGACAGGACGCCAAGCTCGAGAAGGCTGGCTATCCCGGCGGCCTGCGCGGCGCGGACTGGATGGGCGTCAAGATCCTCGGCGCCATCGTGGGCGGCATCCTGGCCTTCTTCCTTGGCCTCGGCATCGGGGGGATCCCGATGGGCCTCCTGCTGTTCGTCGTCGGGTTGGCGGTCGGGTTCGTGATGCCCGAGTTCTGGCTCGGCCGCAAGATCCGGAAGCGGTCCATGGACATGATCCTGCAGCTGCCGGACGCCCTCGACCTGCTCACCATCTCGGTCGAGGCCGGGCTCGGCTTCGACGCCGCGCTGGCCAAGGTCGTGGAGAAGATGGAGGGGCCCCTGGTCGACGAGTTCCGCCAGGCGCTGGCCGAGATCCGGATGGGCCGCACCCGACGCGACGCCCTGCGGGACGTCGTCGCCCGAGCGGACGCCCAGCCGGTGTCGAACTTCATCGGCGCCATCGTCCAGGCCGAGCAGCTCGGCGTGCCGATCGCCAAGGTCCTGCAGATCCAGTCGCAGCAGCTGCGCATCGAGCGCCGCCAGCGCGCGGAGGAGGCCGCGGCCAAGGCCCCGGTCAAGATGCTCTTCCCGATGGTGGGCTGCATCTTCCCGACCATCTTCATCGTCATTCTGGGCCCGGCCATCGTCACCGTGATGGGCGGCGTCGGGGTCTGACGTGCTGCCGGCGATCCGGCCGCCGGTCCTGCTGGTCGACGACGACCCGACCCTACTCTCCGTCCTCTCCCGGCGCCTCTCGCGCGAGGGGCTGGACGTGCGCACCGTTGCATCGGGCGGCGCCGCATTGAAGGCGCTGGAGCAATCCTGGCCGGCCCTGCTGGTGGTGGACCTGATGATGCCGGGCATGGACGGTTTCGAGCTGTGCCGGCGCGTGAAGCGCATCGCCGACCTGCCGATCATCGTGCTGTCGGCGGTGGACGCCTCCGAGTCCAAGGTGCGCGCGCTGGAGGAGTACGCCGAGGACTACGTCACGAAGCCCTTCGACCCCGACGAGCTGGCGGCGCGGGTCCACCGCGTCCTGCGGCGGGCCGGCGGCGGCGCAGCCCAGCTGACTCTCGGTGGGGGCGAGCTGGAGATCGACCTGACGCTGCGGCGCGCCGTCACGCGGGTCGGCACGCATCCGCTCACGCCAACCGAGGTCCGGCTCCTGCAGGTGCTCATCGGCAACCTGGACCGCACCGTCGCCACCGAGACGCTGCTGGACCGCGTTTGGTCGGAGGCCGATGGCGCCGATCCCTCCTACGTCTGGGTCAGCATCCGGCGCCTGCGACGCAAGCTGGAGGTGGACGCAGACCAGCC
>JAPSGM010000365.1 GCA_031177555.1 Chloroflexota bacterium | reverse complement strand
TAGTAGATAGACGGGAGCGAAGTTGCCGCCCCGTACGGGTGGGACAATGTCCACGTTCCTGCGTGGACCGCTGTGCGACACACCCACCGAGCGAGGTTCCCACCATGCACGTGAACCGCGGCCCGCTCTTCTGGGGGCTCGCCCTGGTGACGGCGGGCGCCACCGCCCTCGCCGTCCAGCAGGGCTACATCGGGCGCGAGACGGTCGTCGCTGCGTGGCGGCTGTGGCCGGTGATCCTGATCGCCATCGGCCTTTCGATCATCCTGGGCCGGACGCCGTTCTCGGTGATTGGCACCATCGTGGCGGCGCTGGTCCTGGGCGTCGCCGGAGGCGCCCTGGTGACGACGGGCCCGGGGATCGCCTGCACCGGCGACATCCCCGGCGAATCGGAGACGTCCGGCGGCGAGTTCGTCGACGGCGACGCCGCCACAGTGGACCTGAGCTTCAACTGCGGTGAGCTGCAGGTCGGGATGGTCGCCGGGCGCGCCTGGAGCACCGAGACCGCGATCGCGGGCAGCCGCGAGCTGGAGCTCAGGGCGGATGGCACCTCGCTGCTGATGGACTCCTCGGACGAGGAGGGTTTCGACCTCAATCGCGGGCGCCAGCGCTGGGCCGTCGGGCTCGGGTCCGACCTCGCCTACGACCTGCAGGTCAGCGCCAACGCCGCCGATGTCGACCTCGAGCTGGCCGGCGGCAGCTTCAGCCGGCTGGACCTGGACCCCAATGCTGCGAACGTGTTCGTCGATCTGTCCGGGACGAGCGTCGAGGAGTTCAGGATGGCCATGAAAGCGGGGTCGGCCGACATCCAGACCGATGCCGCCACCATCCTGGACGGCGCGCTCAACCTGAACGCAGGCGCCATCGAGCTCTGCACCCCGCCCGATGCGGCCCTGCGATTCAGCGTCGACGCCAACGTGACGTTCTCGCACAACCTGGACGACCGCGGCCTGATGCAGTCGGGCGACGTCTGGGAGTCCGACGCGTTCGACGGCGCGGGCGCTTTCGTCGATCTGCGGCTGGAGGGCAACGCCGCCAGCTTCACCCTGAACCCCGATGGAGGATGCTCATGAACCGGAGGCTCTACCGCTCGCGCACCGACTCGATGATCGGGGGCGTCGCCGGCGGCGTGGCCGAGTACCTGGACGTGGATCCCTCGATCGTCCGGATCGCGTGGGCCGTGCTGGCCATCATCACCGGCGGCATCTTCCTGGTCCTCTACGTCGTGATGTGGATCGTGGTGCCCGAGGGCACGTCCGGCCCGGCCGCGCCCCACCAGCCCGGTCCCGGGGCCGTGCCGGGCTGGACTCCACCCGGCGAAACGACCTCGCCGCCATCCCCTGACGCCTCAGCCATGCCGCCGCCTCCGCCGGCCGGTGCCACCGACGCCGATGCAGCCGCGCCGCCCGCCACCGAGACGCAGGCCGCCCAGGCCTGGGATGCTGCGCCGGAGGACGACGGATACGCCGCACCCGAGCACCGGCGCCGCGGATCGGGCGCTTCCATGGTCTTCGGCGCGCTCCTCGTCCTGCTGGGTGTCTGGTTCCTGATCGACGAGTACGTGCCGGGGCTCGACACCGACCTGCTGTGGCCGATCGTGCTGGTGGCCATCGGGGCGGCGCTGCTCTTCATCTCGATGCGGCGCTCCTCGGCGAGCTGATGGGACGCGCCTGACTCCCGCGCCGCCACTGACTTGCGGGATGTGAATGGTGGTCACGTTAAGTGCGTCGCGCAGCTGCGGGTCCGGCGCGCCGCGCAGAGCGTGAATGGCCGCGTGCACCGCGCCGATGCAGCCGCCCGAGCCACGTAACGCGACCCTGGCTCACATCTCGGCAGTGGGGGCAGCCCGCCTCCCGAAATGTGACCACCATTCACGCGCCGGGGGAAGGGGAAAGGGAAGGATCGAGCTACTCC
>JAPSGM010000041.1 GCA_031177555.1 Chloroflexota bacterium | reverse complement strand
CCTGCCGGCTGGTGGCGCCGGACCGCCGCGGCCTGGAGTGGGTGAAGTGGGTCACCGAGGTCGAGGTCGGCTGAGCACCAGTCGCGCGCGTCGACGCGCCGCTGGCTTTCGCCTGGGGCATGGAAGTAGGAAGAAAGCCCCGGATCCGCGCGTTGAGTGCCGCGGATTTGCTCGCCCCGGCATATCGGCGGCAGCGAGCGGCCCCTGCCTGCCCGTTCCATGCTCCCGCTGAAAGAGCGCGCGCCCAGGCGCCGTGACGTCGAGCGCTCCGGCGCGCGGCTGGCCCGCCTCCTCGACGCGGCCGAGATCGGCGTAGCATCGCGCGTCGTGACCGTCAAGGCTGGCCACGCATGTCGCCGGACACCCGCTCCCGCACGGGAACGGCGCGCCCTGCCGGCTGGTGGCGCCGGACCGCCGCGGCCTGGAGTGGTGAAGTGGTTCACGCAGACCGAGGTCGGCTGAGGCCCGCCTCGCTGCAGCGGCCCGGTCGGTGGATGGCGCGGTCCCGACGCGCAACCTGCGCGATTTTGCCCGTACGCCGGTTGCGGTGGAGACCTACTAGGCGCGTCCGCCGCGCCCGACCACGTACTTCATCCCCTCCAGCTGTGGCTCGCTGATCTGGTTCCCGTCGGCGTCCAGCAGCGGCGTCGTGAGCCGGCAGTCCAGGCAGACGAAGGCGACGTCCGGGTCATCCTCGCTGAGCAATGTCACGCGACGGGCGTAGAGCGGCGAACCGAGGGCCACGTCCCGGCCGCACTCGCGGCAGCGCTCTTCCATCGGTGCAGTCTAGGCCTCGCCGATCGGCTCGAAGCGAGCCGTGAAGTGCCGGAGCTGGGGCGGCTGCTCCACGATGCGGTAGCCGCGCAGGTCCCCGGCCCGCTCCGCGACCCAGCGCGCCACCTCGATCACGTAGTCGACGTGCGACTGGGTGTAGACCCGCCGCGGGATGGCCAGGCGCACCAGCTCCATGGCCGCGGGCGTCTCCAACCCGTCGGCGTGCTGGCCGAACATGACCGACCCGATCTCGCAGCCGCGGATGCCGCCCTCGCGGTAGAGCGCCACGGCCAGCGACTGGCCGGGGTACTGCAGCGGGGGGATCTGCGGCAGCAGCGCGCCGGCATCGACATAGACCGCGTGCCCGCCGATCGGCTGGACGCACGGGATCCCGACCTCCACCAGCGCCTCGCCCAGATACGCCGTGGACCGGATGCGGTAGCGCAGGTAATCCTCCTCCACGACCTCGCGCAGGCCCTGGGCGATCGCCTCCAGGTCGCGTCCCGCCAGGCCGCCGTAGGTCGGGAAGCCCTCGGTCAGGATCTCCAGATTGCGCGCCTGCTCCGCCCAGACGTCGTCGTTCATGGCCAGCCAGCCGCCGATGTTGGCGATCCCGTCCTTCTTGGCGCTCATCGTCATGCCGTCGGCCAGCGCGGCCATCTCGCGCACGATGTCGCCGATGGAGGCATCGGCGTATCCGTCCTCGCGCTGCTTGATGAACCAGGCGTTCTCGGCGAAGCGGCACGCATCCAGGAAGAGGGGGATGGCGTGGCGGTCGCACACCTCCCGCACCGCGCGCAGGTTGGCGAGGCTCACCGGCTGGCCACCGCCGGAGTTGTTGGTGACGGTCACCATGACCAGCGGCACGTTCGCGGCGCCGTGGCGACGGATGGCGGCCTCGAGCGCATCGGTGTCCATGTTGCCCTTGAAGGGATGGATCTCGGACGGATGGCGTCCCGCCTCGATCACCAGGTCCAGCGCCTGCGCCCCGGTGAACTCGACGTTGGCGCGGGTCGTGTCGAAGTGCGTGTTCGAGGGCACCACCCGGCCCGGTCCGCCGACCACGCTGAACAGGATCCGCTCCGCGGCGCGCCCCTGGTGCGTGGGCATGACGTGCTTGAACGGGAAGAGCTCCCGCACGCTCTCCAGGAAGCGGTACCAGCTGGGCGAGCCGGCGTAGCTCTCGTCGCCGCGCTGGATGCCGGCCCACTGCTCGGCGCTCATGGCCCCGGTGCCCGAGTCGGTGAGCAGGTCGATCAGCACGTCGGCGGCATGCAGGTTGAAGAGGTTGTAGCCCGACTCGCGCAGGTAGCCGTCGCGCTCCTCGACGGTTGTCATCCGGATCGGCTCGACGCTCTTGATCCGATGCGGCTCGATGATCGTCTTCCAGCGGTCCATGCGCCGGAGAGGGTAGCGGGCCGGACGCCCCGCATTCCTCTCATTCAGTCTCCCCCGGATTGCCGGCGCCGATCCCGGGGCGAGCCGATCCGCCACTCCGGCACCACCCGTGCCCGGCCCGATCCCGATAATCGGGCGTCAAAGGGATCGGAAGGAGCGGGCAATGGACCGATGGGAGCCACTGGGCGGCCGGCTGGCATCAGCACCGGCGGTGACCAGCTGGGCCGAAAACGAGATGCAGGTGTTCGCGATCTGGGACGACAGCCAGCTGTGGGACACCTACTGGGATGGCGCCGCGTGGCACGAGTGGCATGCCCACGGCGGCGAGCTGGCCGGCAGCCCGGCGGCGTGCTCGTGGGGCGCGGACCGCATCGACGTGTTCGCCAACGGCCGCGACGGACGCCTCTGGCATCGCTGGTACGAGCCCGCCGGCTGGCAGCCATGGGAGCAGCTGCCGGTGAGCCTGGCCTCGGACCCGGCCGCCTCGTCGTGGGGCCCGGGGCGGATCGACGTCTTCGGCAGCGGCCGGGACGGGCAGCTGGTGCGGGTCAGCTGGGAGCGGGGCGCCTGGTCGTTCGAGCCGGGCTGACCCCGGATCGCCGCTACGCGAGCGCGGTGGCGACGATGGCGATGGCGTAGCCGGCCAGCAGGCCCAGCCCCACGAACAGGTGCAGGTTGACGTTGACCGCCATGGAGCTCATCAGCGCGTACGGGCTCGAGTAGTTGGCCCGGATGCCGCGGTACACGCGGAAGGCGAGCGGCACCGCCGCCAGGGCCAGCAGCGTGAACGGCGGGAACAGCCCGGCCAGCGCGCCCGCCACGATCAGCGCGAACGCGGCCAGCGCAGCCACCAGGTAGGCGTTGGTGACGACCTCGGCCGGCAGCCGCACGGGCAGGGTCCGCTTCCCGGCCGCCGCGTCCCCGGAACGGTCCGGGATCTCGTTCACGTACAGCACCAGCGAGATGAGGATCGCCACCGGGACCGATGCCACCGCCGCCTCCCAGCTCAGCGTCCCGGCCTGCACCACGTAGGCGCCGAGCAGCATGATCGGGCCGAAGCCCAGCGCCACCGCGATCTCCCCCAGCCCGCGGTACACCAGCTTCAGCGGCGGGGCGGTGTAGGCCAGTCCCAGGCCGATGCCCGCCAGGCCGATGGCCAGCAGCGTCAGCGAGCCGGTGGCCCACACCAGGACCAGCCCGACGGCGGCGGCCGCGCCGAAGAAGGCGGCGTCGAGCGCGATGAGCCCGCGCAGGGTGACCAGGTCGTAGAGCAGGACCCGCGAGCCGCCGCTGAACTTCGTGGGGTTGGGATTCGCCTGGTCGGCGCCGGAGAGGGTGTCGAAGATGTCGTTGGCGACGTTGATGGCGAGGTGCGCGAAGGCGCCGCCGATGACCGTCAGCAGCGCCAGCCACCAGCTGAACGCGCCGTGGCTGGCGGCGATGGCGATGCCCAGCAGCACCGGCACGAAGGTGGCCGACAGGAACGGCAGGCGCGTCGTGCGCAGCAGCCACGAGCCGAAGTCGAGGCGCGGGCGGATGGTCCGGCCCTTCTCCGCGGAGAGCTGCGCCAGGTAGTGCCGCGACTGCGGCACGGAGCGCTCCGAGTACTCGAAGAACGGCACCTCCTGCTCGTCCCAGCCCCAGGCCCGGGTCGGCGTGAACGTCACAACGCCGCCCCCGGCCGGCGCGGCGCTGCCCCACAGCTGCAGGTAGCGGCGCTCGTCGTAGCCCTGGCCCGGCTGCGGCCGAATGTGGCTGCCGACGACGCTGACGGTGCGGTCCCCCGGGATGCTCAGCCCGTCGCCGACCGGCTGGCGGAGGGTCACAATTCCCCCGGCCGCATCGGTCCTGAAGTCGGTGGCGACGCTCACCGGGAAGCCGTCCTCGGCGACCCAGGAGACCACGACGAAGGGGTAGCGCTCGAGCCGGGCAAGGTCATCCGTGCCCGGCGCGTGGGCCGGGACGCTGCCGCCGCGGGGCATCAGGCCGCCTCCTCGCGGGGAGCCACGAAGCGCTGCGGCTCATCGGTGGTGTCGCCGGACGCCCACAGCAGGCAGCGAGTCGGCGTGACCTCGATCACGGCACGCTCGAAGAAGAGCGGCAGGGCGATGCGCTGCTTCAGGAAGGCGTCGATGACCGGCTCCTTGCGGCGCCACAGGTCCAGGATCAGCCGCTCCCACTGCGAGTGCGGGTCATCCTCGATGACGCGCGCGGTGCCCTGGATCGTGGCGCGCCCCGGCACGCCCTTCAGCGCGACCGGGTCGCTGAGCGACAGCGATACGTGCGGATCGCGCTTGATGTGCTCCAGCTTCTTGCTGAACAGCGTGCTGGAGTGCAGGTAGATGTGTTCCCCGTCGTAGAGGGGGATGAGCGGATGGGTGATCGGTCGGCCATCGCGGCCGACGACGGTGAGCTCGCCAACCAGGGCGACGTCGAGCATGCGCTCGACGGGTGCCGGGAGCCATCCCATGACGCTCGTCAGTCTCCGTTCAGCTACGAAATGCGCTACCGTAGAATAGCACCTTTTCGTCCGAACCGGTCGCGTGCCCGGCCGCTGCCCGCTGGCCCTTTGCCCCGGCCTGCAGGCCCCTCGCCCGGTGGCCCGGTCGATTGGGCCGTACGTCACGTAGGCGCAACCACCTGCGTGGTTTGGCCCTATGCAGCGGGCCCCCCGAGCGCTCGGCGCCCGCGGCGCGCAGCTCACGCTCCGCACGGCCCGATGCACCGAGCCACACCACACGGGCGCATCGGCTCCGGTGAAGCCTGGCCTGACGCAGCGGGCCACTCCCGGGCGCGGGCGCCGTTGGCGCTACCATGTCGGCTGCCCAGCGACTCAACCAACGGAGACGTCACCCCTCAATGACCCTGCCCCAGGACCGCACGCCCGCCATCGAGGCCGTCGAGCTGGTTCGGACCTACCGCACCCATACCGGCGTCATCCGGCGCCGCCCGCTGCACGTCGAGGCGGTGAAGGGCGTCAGCTTCGAGGTCCTGCCCGGCGAGCTGTTCGGGCTGCTCGGCCCCAACGGCGCCGGCAAGACCACGACCATCAAGATGCTCATCACCCTGCTGCTGCCGACCGCGGGCACGGCGAGGGTCATGGGCCACGACGTCGTCAAGGAGACCACCGAGGTCCGCAAGCGCATCGGCTACGTCTTCGGCGGCGACCGCGGCCTGTACGACCGCGTCAGCGCGCTGGATAACCTGCGCTACTTCGCCGAGCTGTACGGCGTCGACCCCGCCCACCAGAAGCGCCGCATCGCCGACCTGCTGGAGCTGGTGGGCCTGACCGGCCGCGAGAAGGAGAAGGTGGAGGGCTTCAGCCGGGGCATGCGGCAGCGGCTGCACATCGCGCGCGGCCTGCTCCACGACCCGGAGGTGGTGTTCCTGGACGAGCCGTCCATCGGCTTGGACCCGGTGGGCGCCCGGGAGCTGCGGCAGACGATCAAGGGGCTGGTCGACGCCGGCAAGACGGTGCTGCTCACCACGCACTACATGTTCGAGGCCGATGCGCTTTGCGACCGCATCGCGGTCATCAACGACGGCCGCATCGTGGCGCTGGGGACGGGCGCCGACCTCAAGGGCGCGATCGCCAACCGGACGATCGTCGAGATCGAGACCTTCGGGGTGGCCCCGGAGGCCGTCGAGCGGCTGCGCGCCGACCGAGACGTCATCGCGGTCAACGCCGAGGAGCGCGATCAGAGCCAGATCCTGCTCGTCCAGAGCGCGCATGGCCTGGCCATCACCCAGCGGCTGCTGGGCCTGCTCGGCGAGACCCGCATCGGCAAGGTGGTGGCCCGTGAGCCAACCCTGGAAGACGCCTACGTGCACCTGATCGCGAGCACCTCCGAGACCGATGGCGCCGCTCGCGCGGCGGCGGTATCCGGGTGAGCCGTTGAACGCGGTGCGCTCGGCCAGGCTGATCTGGTTCGTCACCTGGTTCAACGTCCGGATGCTGCTCGCCAGCGAGTTCTTCATCCTGACCACCTTCATCAGCCCGCTGATCTTCGCGACGCTGGGCTTCTTCCTGTTCCAGTCCGGAGGGGGGACGGCCGGGCAGACGCTCCTCTACGTGGCGCTCGGCGCCGGGATGATGGGTGTCTGGAGCACCACCCTCTTCGGCTGTGGTGGGGCGATCGCCTGGCAGCGCTGGGAAGGGACACTGGAGCTGCTGGTCAGCGCCCCGTCGCGCTACGACCTGATCCTGGTGGGGCAGACCTTCGGCGCCGTGGTCCTCGGCTTCTACGGGATCGTGGCCACGCTGGCGTGGGGGGCGATCCTGTTCGGGATGCCGATCCAGGCAACCTTCCCCTTGCTTCTCCCCTTCTCACTGGCGGCCGCCATCATCTCCCTTGGCGGGCTCGGCATGCTGATCGCCACCACCTTCGTCCTGTACCGTCACGCCAACGCGCTGGGCAACCTGCTCGAGTACCCGATCTGGCTGGTGGCCGGCCTGCTGGTGCCGGTTGCCGTCCTCCCATTCTGGGTGCGGCCCATCAGCTGGCTGCTGGCTCCGACCTGGGGCATGGAGGCGATCCGCGGCGCGGCCGCGGGCAGCCAGCCACCGATCCTGGCGATCGTGATGTGCCTGCTGCTGGCCGTCGTCTACTACATGGCCGCGCGGGTCATCCTCGTCTTCGTGCTGGCCAAGGCCCGCCGGGACGCGACGCTGGCGCTGCAGTGACCGCCGCAGTGGCGCCCGTCCGCGCCGCCAATCCCGCCGGGCTGCGCAGCGCGTTCCGCGTCTTCTGGTACGGCGGCCTGATGAGCTACGGCATGCTCTTCAACTGGGCGCGGCCGTCCATCTACATCCCCACCCTGATCGGCGGACCGACGTTCCAGCTCTTCTTCTTCGCAGCCCTCGGCTCATACGCCACGGACCGCTCGGCCGCGTACTTCGCCATCGGCAATGCGGTCCAGGTCTCGGCCCTGGCCGGCGTGTTCGGCATGACCATGGCCATCGCCAACGAGCGCTGGTTCGGCACGCTGCCGGCCATCCTGGCCACGCCGAGCAACCGGGTGGCGCTCTTCGCGGGCCGATTCCTGCCCTTCGTGGGGAACGGGCTGCTCGTGTCGCTGTATGCCTTCGGCGTCGGCGTGGTGTTCCTGGGCGTCAGGCTGGCACCCGGCTCGCTGCTCGTCGCGGGCCTCGCCCTGCTGGTCACGGTGTTCTCGTGCACGGCCATCGGCGCGTTGCAGGGCGCCATCTCGCTTCGCCTGCGCGACGGGCTCTTCGGCGCGAACCTGATCATGATGGCCATCCTGCTCTTCTGTGGGGTCAACATCCCGCTGGCCGACCTGCCGGGCTGGATGCAGGTGATCGGCAACCTGCTGCCGTTCACGCACGGCCTCGAGGCGGTTCGCCAGGCGGCCGTGGGCGCTGGCCTTGCGGACGTTGGCGGGCTGATCGGCCTGGAGGCGCTCATCGGCGTCGCGTATGCGGTCGTCGCCTTCGGGCTGTTCACCTACCTCGAGCGAGGTGCCCGGCAGAACGCGACCCTGGACGTCCGCTGAGGCAGCGCCCTAGCGGGTGAACCAGGCGCCGCGGCTGGCCAGCACCCAGGCCACGAACCCGTAGGCCAGCAGCAGGGCCAGCGAGACGAGGTTGCCGGCGGCGGGTCCCTCGCCAGGAAGCGCTCCCAGCAGGCTGATGAGGACGCCAAGCACGGCGACGATCAGGCCGCTGATGCGCGCCCAGGTCCTGCCGGACAGGACGAAGATGCCGCTGATGACCTGCAGGAGGCCATAGGCCAGCAGGATGAGCCCAAGGGTGAGGAGCAGCCCGCCGAACGCCGCCGAGATGTCGCCGAACTGCTCGCGGAACTCCGGCCGTTCCGCCACGGAGGGGAAGGCGGCGCCGCCGATGAGGGCGAGCACGCCGATCAGGGCCACCAGCGCGCCGAGCACGATCAGGATCGCGGCCGCGGCCGTCACCTGGCCGGGCCGCTCCGGCATCGGCTGCGGGTTGGGCGGTGGAGGCAGCGTCGGGTCGGTGGGCCGCTGATCCATGGGGCGAGTGTAGCCGCAGGTACCGCCGCGACGGGTCGCGGGTCCTGTGCGCGCGCGCACCCGATCCGGTACCTGCTTCCCGTAGGCGCGAGCGCGGCGGACCGCTAGGTTGCGGGGCATGCGAAACCGCCTCGTCTCCATCGCACGCCCAGCGGGTGACCGGCTCATCGACCTGGGGGTCGGGCTCGTGCTGGTGGGTGGCTTGGTGCTGCCGATCTTCACGGCCCGGGCGCTGACGGGCGCGCCGGTGCTCCTCAACGAGATGCTGGTGAGCCACTCCGGGACGGACACCACCGAGTTCGTCGAGCTGTATGGGACACCGGGACACTCGCTGGCCGGTCTCAGCCTGGTCGTGGTCGAGGGGGACAGCAGCGGCGCCGGCGCCATCGACCTGCGGGTCGACTTCGACGCGGACGACCGGCTCGGCGGCAACGGCTTCTTCCTGCTGGGCAACGCAACGGGCCTGGGCGCCAACTACGGGGTGGTGCCCGACGTCGCGCTGACGCCGACCTCGCCGGCGGTCGAGCTCTTCGAGAACGGGAGCCAGACGGTCGCCCTGGTGGAGACCTCCAGCCTGAGCGGCTCGACGGTCACCGGCGCGGAGACGGTGGTCGACTCCCTCGGCCTGAACGACGGAGGCTTCACGGAGACCTTCTTCTGGGGCGCGCCGGTGTTCGGGCCCGATGATGCCTTCCTACCCGCCGGCGCGCGTCGCGTCACCGATGGGGTCGACACCGATGCGGCTTCCGACTGGGTCGTCGCCGACGACCATCTCGGCCCGGCCAACACGCCCACTGCCGCGACGGCGTATGACGCGCCACCGGTCGCCAGCTGCGAGCCCAGCGTGACGACGACCTTCGGGACGGCCGCCTACTCGCCCGTCTCCGCGAGCGATGCCGACGGCGTGGTGACCACCTTCAGCATCTCCGCCGATCCAGATCCGGGCACGCTGTCCGTGACTGATCTGGCCTCAGCGGGAGCCGCCGGCGAGGCTGCCACCGCATCCGTCTCGGTCGAGGCGACGACGCCGGTCGGCACTTACGACGTCACCATCACCGCGCTCACCGACGCGACGCCGCCGCAGGAGGCGACCTGCACCCTCCGCGTGACCGTCGAGGAGGACCTGCTTCGACCGCCCGGTGACGGAAGCCTCGCCGACCTGCTCGCCGCGTTCGACGGGCTCGTCGCGGACGGATCGGTGGACTCGCGCAAGGCAGCCGAGCTGCGCGAGCACCTGGTACGCTCGGCCAGGTTTGCGGAGCGTGGCATGCATGAATCGGCAGCGGCACAGCTGCGGTCATTCGTCAATCACGTAGAGGGCATGTCACCCAGGTGGGTCGGCCGGGCGGCTGCCGCCGACCTGTCCGCCACGGCCCGCGCCCTCCTCGGCGGCTGACCGAGTACCCCGAGGTCATTGCGACGCCATGACCGTCGGCTGTTGACCCCGCGCGCCAGGGGCGCTGTATCGGCGCGCGAACGTCCCCAGGCGTTGGTAGGGTGTAGGCCTACGGCGCCGGGGGCCCGATGAGGACGCCCGGTCGAACCTCATCAGCCCCAGGAGAAGCCTCCTCGCATGTTCGCCTCCTCCTCCCTGGCGAGCCGCCGCGTTGCAACGCTCGCCATCACCTTCGCCCTGCTCGTCAGCCTGCTACCGGCCGCATCGCGTTCGCCGGCGCGTGCAAAGACCGGGGATCCAGTTCTCCTGAACGAAGTCGTCGGCAGCACGACGGGCACAGACGTCGAATTCATCGAGCTGTACGGCGATCCGGGAGTGGCGCTGGGTGGCCTCTCCATCGTCATCGTCGAGAGCGACAACTCGACTTCGAACGGAACCATTGACGCCCGGCTCGATTTCAACGCCGGCGCGACGATGGGTGACAACGGCTTCTACCTGGTCGGCAATGCATCGGTCGGGTCCACGTACGGCGTAACGCCGAATCTGACGATTTCGGAAAACTTCGTCGAGAACTCCTCGTACACGATCGCGCTGGTGACGACGGCCTCGCTCGCCGGTGGCCAGGTCTCCGGAGACGAGGTCGTCATCGATGCGCTGGGCGTCACCGACGGGGAGCTCCCGGAGAGTTTCCACTTCTATGCCCCGGTCATCGGGCCCGATACCGAGGGATTCCTTCCCGCGGGCGGCCGCCGTACCACCGACGGGGAGGATACGGACGAGGCGGCGGACTGGGCTCTGGCCGACTTCAACAATGGCGCAGCCAATACCCCGACTCCAGGGACGTTCGGCGGCGGAGATCCAGACCCGGACCCGGTGACGCCATGCGAGACGCCCGCCGCGGACATCACGCCGATCCACGAGATCCAGGGTGATGGTTCCGCGACACCCATCTCAGGCGCAACCGTCACCACGCGTGGTGTCGTCACCGCCGACTTCACGTCGGGCGGCGACAGCGGCCTCCCGGGCAACCAGGGACTGCGTGGCTTCTTCATCGAGGCGGAGGCGGCCGATCGCGACTCCAACGTCCTCACCTCTGAGGGAGTCTTCGTCTTCGACGGCGATGGCGTCTTCGATGGCGAGATCGGCGACCGAGTCGCGATCGCAGGCACGGCGGCCGACACGTTCGGCGTGACCCAGGTCGTCCTCGACACGTTCGAGGTTTGCGAGGGAGCCGGCGGGCTTCCCGCCCCGGCCGACCTGCCACTTCCCACCGCTCCGGCGGACCGCAACGCTGCGTTCGAGCCGCTCGAGTCTATGCGGGTGACCCATGCTGAGCTCACGGTTGTGGAGTTCTTCCAGCTGGAGCGCTTTGGAGAGGTACGGCTATCGGCCGACGGCGTTCTGCCGACACCGACGAACGTCCAGCTGCCCGGCAGCGAGGACTACGAAGCCCAGCTCGCGGCGAACCTCGCGGCCACCATCCCGCTCGACGACGGCCGAACGGGGCAGAACCTCAACCGCATCGGCAGCCGCGACCTGCTGCCGTACGTGCGCGAGGGCGGCACGCTGCGCATCGGCGACCAGCTCAAGGACGAGACCTTCATCGTCCACTGGGGCTTCGGCAGCTCGGCGGTGTGGCGCCTGCAGCCCATCGACATCGACGAGCTGACCGACGAGTTCGC
>JAPSGM010000175.1 GCA_031177555.1 Chloroflexota bacterium | reverse complement strand
AAGCGTGCCTCCATGCGCGACGCGATCGCCGAGCTGGTGCGCGACGGCGACACGGTCGCGATCGAGGGCTTCACCCACCTCATCAGCTTCGCCGCGGGTCACGAGATCATCCGGCAGGGCCGCCGCAACCTGACCCTGGCTCGCCTGACGCCGGACCTGGTCTACGACCAGATGGTGGCCGCCGGCGTGGCCCGCAGGCTCGTCTTCAGCTGGCTGGGCAACCCCGGCGTGGGCGGCCTGCACGCCATCCGCCGCCGGGTGGAGGCCGATGCCGATGCGGCCGAGCGCCTGGAGCTGGAGGAGTACAGCCACTTCGGCATGGTCGGCCGCTATACGGCCGGCGCCGCCAACCTGCCCTTCTTCCCGATGCGCTCCTACTTTGAGACGGACCTGCCGGCGGTCAACCCGCTCATCCGGCAGGTGGCCTCGCCCTACGGGGAGGAGGTCGTCTACGCCGTGCCGCCGCTGCGTCCGGACGTGACCGTCGTCCACGCGCAGCGCGCATCGGCCGCCGGCGACGTCCAGGTGTGGGGGCTGCTGGGCTGCCAGAAGGAGGCCGCCTTCGCCGCGGAGCGGGTGATCGCCGTGGTCGAGGAGGTCGTCGACGAGGCCGTGATCCGGGCCGACCCGAACCGGACGCTGCTGCCCGGGCTGGTGGTCGATGCGGTGGTGGTCGAGCCGTGGGGCGCGCATCCTTCCTACGTCCAGGGCCACTACGACCGCGACAACGCCTTCTACCGCGAGTGGGACGCCATCAGCCGCGACGAGGAGCGGCTCCAGGGCTGGCTGGACGACTGGGTGCACGGTGTGGACGGGCGGGCGGCCTATGTCGAGAAGCTCGGTGCACGGCTGGAGGCGCTGCGGCCGGGCCCGGCGCCGTCCGGCTCGGTCGACTACGGGGCCTACGGATGAACGCCGTCTTCACGCCGGCCGAGATGATGGTGGTGGCCGCCGCCCGCGAGCTGGAGGGCAGGCGCGTCTGCTTCGTGGGGGTTGGCCTGCCGAACATCGCGGTCAACCTGGCGCAGCGCACCGTGGCCCCGGAGCTGGAGCTGGTGTACGAGGCCGGCGCGTTCGGGTCGCGGCCCGCGCGGCTGCCGCTCTCGATCGGCGACCCGACCATCGTCACCGGGGCCACGGCGGCGGTCAGCATGTTCGACCTGTTCGCCTTCTATCTGCAGGGCGGCCTGGTGGACGTGGGGTTCCTGGGCGCGGCGCAGATCGATCGCTTCGGGAACATCAACACCACGGTGATCGGCGACTACGCGGCGCCGCAGGTGCGGCTGCCGGGGTCGGGCGGGGCGTGCGAGATCGCCATCAACGCGCGAGAGGTGTTCGTGATCATGCGCCAGTCGCCGCGCAGCTTCGTGGAACGCATCGACTTCCGCACCTCGCCTGGCAACCTGGGCGGCGCGGCCGAGGCGGCGCGCATCCGGCGCACGCAGGGCTGGCTGGGACGCGGGCCGTCGGTGGTCGTCACCGACCTGGGCGTCTACCGCTTCGGCGAGTCGGGCGAGATGACCGTCGCCTCGCTGCACCCCGGCGTCACCCTGGAAGCCGCCCGAGAGGCCAGCGGCTGGCCGCTGGCCGCCGATGGCGAGCCGCCGACCACGCCCGTGCCGACCCCGAAGGAGCTGCGTCTCGTCCGCGAGGAGCTGGACCCCGAGGGCGCCTATCTGCGCTGAGGCGCCGCGTTCAACAGCAGCCGCCTCCGCCGCAGCATCCGCTCGCCAGGGACAGGTCCGCGCGGGGCGTCGCGGCCGCCAGCTGCTCCACGGTGGGTGCGTCCGCCGGCTTGGCGGCACGGATGATGACGCTCTGCATGCCGTCGGCGACCGAGTGGGTGCTGGTCAGCGAGATATCCGTCAGGCCCGCGGCGCGTAGTCCCGACTCGTACTCGGAGAACGACAGCGCCCCGGCGATGCAGCCCACGTACGAGCCACGCTCGGCGCGCTGGTCCGGCGTCAACGCGTCGTCGGCCACGATGTCCGCGATCCCAATCCGCCCGCCGGGCCGCAGCACGCGCGCGATCTCGGCGAAGACAGCGCCCTTGTCGGCGGCCAGGTTGACCACGCAGTTGCTGATGACCACGTCGATCGAGTCGGCCGGCAGCGGGATCTCCTCGATCCGGCCTCTCAGGAACTCGACGTTCGTGGCGCCCGCCTCCGTCGCGTTGCGGCGGGCCAGGGCCAGCATCTCATCGGTCATGTCCAGGCCGATGGCGCGGCCGGTGGGTCCGACCCGCTTGGCGCTCAGCAGGACGTCGATGCCACCGCCCGAGCCGAGGTCCAGGACGCGCTCGCCCTCGTGCAGCTCGGCCACCGCGGTCGGATTGCCGCAGCCCAGTGAGGCCAGCACCGCGCCATCGGGCAGCTCCTCGCGCTGAAGCGCGCGGTACGGCTCGGGGCCGATGCCCGGCTCGTCGCAGCAGGCAGCCGCATAGTTGGTAAGCACGCCGGCTGCCGCCTGGGCGTAGTGCTCGCGCACCTCGTCGTGGAACTGCTCGGTCATCGGTGTCTCCTTCGGATGGCTCAGCTGATGGCCACCAGGCCGGACAGGCTGGCGCTGAGCGCCGACCAACGTCGGGCGAAATCGGAAGCCAGCTCGTAGTAGATGTAGGTGCCGCGGCGCTGGGTGGTGACCACGCCGGCCTCGCGCAGGACCCTGAGGTGGTGGCTGACCGTCGGCTGGCTGACGCTGCAGCAGTCGGTGAAGTCGCACGCGCAAACCGAGTCCGGGGTCGTCGCCAGCTGCCTGACGATGGCCAATCGCACGGGGTCGCCCATGGCCTGCAGGAGCTGAACGTCCGGATCGGCTTGCTTCACGCGGGCAGTATATCGACAGGTGTCAATATATGTCCCCGGACCGATGACGACGGTAGAGTTCCACCGAAGGGCTACCAGATGCTGGTTAGATCAATTCCGGAGATGTAGCGATCGATCGGACTGTCGAGACGTTCGTGTTCAACGAGCCAAGTAGCGGCGAGGAGTGCATCGTCGTGGTTCGCAAGGATCGACTCGGGAGTAGGTTTCGCACTCTCGCGCCGCCCGAACGGTGATCTCGAAGTCGAGATGGACGAGGAAACCTCTCGGAAAGTCGCTGACGCGCTGAGTCGGGCTATTGGCCCGCTCCCGTAGCCGTATCCGCGACGACGCGGCCGTCGCGGAGCTCGATAACGCGGTCCGCGACATCCAGCATCGCGGGGTCGTGGGTGGCGACCACCGCCGTGACGCCCTCGCTGCGGACCAGGCCGCGCAGGAGGGTCATGATCGCGTGGCCGGTCTGCGAGTCGAGCTGGCCGGTCGGCTCATCGGCCAGGAGGAGGTCGGGCCGGTTGGCCAGGGCGCGCGCGATGGCCACGCGCTGCTGCTCGCCACCGGACAGCTCGTGCGGCCGGTGGTGCATGCGGTCGCCAAGGCCGACGTGGTCGAGCAGCTCGGCCACGCGCTGCTCGCGCACGGCAGGATCGGTCCCGACCAGGCGGAGTGGCACCTCGACGTTCTCCGCGGCCGACAGGATGGGCAGCAGCCCGAAGGCCTGGAAGATGAAACCGATCTTCTGGCGCCGGAAGCCGACCAGCTTCGACTCGGGCAGCTCGGAGACAGGCATGCCGTCGACCGCCACGCTGCCCGACGTCGGACGGTCGAGCGTCCCGATCAGCGACAGCAGCGTCGTCTTGCCGGAGCCGGAGCGCCCCCGCACGGCCACCAGGTGGCTGCGCTCGATGCTCAGGTCGATCCCGGCCACGGCGTGCACCGTCCCGCCCGGCGTCACGAATTCGCGCACGAGCGCGCGGGCCTCCACCATCGGCGCTTCGGGACCGATGCCGGCTTCGGCGGACCCCGGACGGGCCGCGGAGGTCGGGCGGGCGTAGGTCGAGTCCATCAGGTGCTGCCTCCGTTTCCGTCTCCGGAGGTATCGGGCCAGATGCTGATGTGCCCCTCCTCCAGGACCACCCGCACGCGGCGCCGGAGCCCGAGCGCTTCCACGTGGGCGCGCGGCAGCTGCAGGCGGCCAACGCGGTCGAGCACGGCGTACTCCTCGGCGATGACGTGGTGCACGCCCTCGTCCGACACGGCGGCGCGGCGCAGGGTCTCGGTGGAGGTGCGCCCGTCGCGGATGGCGACGGTGCGCTGCACGCGCTCGCTGACCAGCGGGTCGTGGGTAACCACCACGATCGTGACGCCGATCTCCCGGTTGAGCTTGCGCAGCAGGTCGAACACCTGCTGCGCGGTGTCCGAGTCGAGCTCGCCGGTCGGCTCGTCCGCCAGCAGGACGGCCGGCCGGTTGGCCAGCGCCACGGCGACGGCGACTCGCTGCTGCTCGCCGCCGGAAAGGCGGTCGGGCCGGTGGTCGGCGCGATCGGCCAGGCCCACCAGGCCCAGCAGCTCCGCGGCGCGGGCCCGGCGCTCGTCGGCCGCGACGCCGTGCAGCAGCATCGGCATCTCGACGTTCTCGATGGCGCTGAGGTAGGGAAGCAGGTTCCGCGCGGTCTGCTGCCAGACGAAGCCGATGACGCTGCGCCGGTAGTCGGTGCGCTCGGCGGTGCCCATCTCGCCCAGGACGCGGCCGGCCACCACCGCGCGGCCGGCCGACGGCACGTCCAGGCCGGCCAGGATGTTGAGCAGCGTGCTCTTGCCGCTGCCCGATGCGCCCACCAGGGCGATGAACTCGCCGGAGTCCACCAGCAGGTCCAGGCCCTGCAGCGCCACGACCTCCAGGTCGGCGACCTTGTAGATCTTGACCAGGTTGTCGCACACGATCAGCGCCTCGTCGCCGACCATCGTCCGCGGGCGGT
>JAPSGM010000364.1 GCA_031177555.1 Chloroflexota bacterium | reverse complement strand
TCGCCGAGCCTGCCGGGTTCTCGCTCGATCCGGCGGCCGCCTTCGACTGGACGCCGTTCGCGATCGCCATGCGCGTCGCGATGCTCGGCGGCGTCGCCTCGGCAGGGATCGGGATCGTCGCGCTGGGCACTGGCGCGCGCGACAAGGCTGCCGCCCTCGCCGGGATCTGCCTGGCCGGGGCACTGGCCGGCATGAGCGCGGCAGGCCATGCCTCGTCGCTGGGCGGACCGTTGAACGTGGCCATCGACTGGCTGCACCTGGTGGCCGTGGCGGCCTGGCTCGGTGGGCTGCCGGCGGTCTACGCCCTCGCTCGACGCGCTGCCACGCATGAGGGCACGACTCGCCAGCTTGCCGGCGAGATGCTCCGCCGTCACGGCCGGCTGGCCCTGGTCGCCGGGCCCTTCGTCGTGCTGACCGGCCTCGCGAACTCGCCGCTCGTCCTGGGCAGCTCGCGCGAGCTCGTGGCCAGCCCGTACGGCAACCTCCTGCTCGCCAAGGCCGTGCTGGTCAGCGTTGCGCTCGGCATCGGCGCTGCGAACCACCTGCTGCTGCGGGGGCGCGGGCGAGGCAGCACGGCGGCGCTCGTCGGAGCCGAGCTGGCCATCGCGGCGCTGGCCGTGATGGCCGCCGCGACCATGGTCACCATCCAGCCCGGCGCCGCTCGCCAGCCGGTGGTCACCGGCCCAACCGTCCAGCCGGCGCATCTCTTCGGCGAGGCCGGCCCCTCGTACGTCCACGCATCGGTCAGCGTGCCGGCACCGGGCACGCAGACCTACCAGGTGACCGTCCGCGACGCCGCGAGCGGAGGACCCCGGCCGGACGTGCAGAAGGTGTTCGTCGCCTTCACGCCACCGGATGAGAGTGGGCTGACGCCCGAGCGGGTCGAGCTCGAGCGACGCGAGATCGACGGCCTGTATGCCGCGGAGGGCGCCTACACGCCGTTCGTCGGCGAATGGAATCTCGACGTGATCGTGCGTCGCGCCGGCGCGCGCGACGAATCGGTCTCCTTCGCGCTGCCGGTGAGCGAGCCGAGCCCGCCGCTGCTTGCGCCACCGCCGGATACCGGCGTCGGCGCGCCCGCGCCGCTGGCCGCCATGTGGGGCCTGCTGCCGCGGGGGCCGGTCGGCTGGGTTCCGGCCGTGCTGGCCATTGCAGCCTTCCTGGCGATCGGCACCCGCTTCCCGCGTGCCGCCCCGGTCCGCGGCGCGCTGCTGGGACTTGCAGCCATCCTCGTGCTGTCCGCCGGGTCGCGGTGGGTGGTGGAGGCCGCCAATCGACCGACCGCGGCCGAGCTCGCCGACGTCGGCGACGGGACCGGCGGCGCTGCCGATGCGGGCGCGAAGATCTACCTCGCCAATTGCGCCAGCTGCCACGGGACCGACGGCGCGGGCGAGGGCCCGATCCTGGTCCTTCCGGCTCCGGCTCCGCTCTACGAGACCCTCCCCGCCATGACCGATGCCGAGGTGTCGTACCGTATCGCCAACGGCCTGGCAGGCACGCCGATGCCGGCGTTCGCCGCCAGCCTCACCGACCGGGAGCGCCGCGACCTGGTCGCCTACCTGCGCGAGCGATGGGGCTCGCCGTGACCGAGACCGAGCTGGGAGGATGCCTTCGATGCGTTGGAAGCGCCTTGCGCCCCCGGCGGCCGTGGCCGGCTTCGCTGCGCTGGCCGCGCTGACGCCGCCCGTGGCGATGGGCCACGCGAACCTTGAATCCAGCATGCCGGAGTCGGGGGCAGCGCTCACCACCGCGCCGACCGAGGTGGCGCTCGTCTTCGGCGGAGAGCTGGTCCCCGACGGCAGCCGGTTCACCGTCACCGATGACGACGGTCGCACCGTGGGGTCCGGCGAGCTCGACCTCGCCGTGGCGGAGCGCAACGAGCTACGCGGCCCGGTGACGATCACCAGGACCGGAACC
>JAPSGM010000174.1 GCA_031177555.1 Chloroflexota bacterium | reverse complement strand
TGGACCGCACCGTCGCCACCGAGACGCTGCTGGACCGCGTTTGGTCGGAGGCCGATGGCGCCGATCCCTCCTACGTCTGGGTCAGCATCCGGCGCCTGCGACGCAAGCTGGAGGTGGACGCAGACCGGCCGCGCTTCCTCCTGACGGAACGGGGGGTCGGGTACCGGCTGGTCTCGGGACCGGCGGCCGATACGGCAGTGCCCGTCACGGCGAGGTGAGTGACGGCAGCGTGGACCTGAACCGCCCGTCCGTCCGCCTCTTCGCCGCGCTGCTGGTCGTCGCGGTGCCACCGCTGGTCGCGTTCGCGGCCACCGACTTCTTCGCCGGCGAGTGGCTCGCCCAGCGCGGGTACGGGGCCGGGACGCAGCTGCTCATCGGGGCGGCCATCACCGCCGCGTGGGCGGCGCTGGTGGCGGTCTTCGCCGGCCGGCTGATGGCCGGCGAGGCGCGCTCCATGCTGGAGCTGGCCGAGCGCGGCGCCGCCTCGCCTCATGCGCGGGAGGAGGCGTTCTCCGCGGCGCAACGCCGGCTGGCCGCTACGCTCGACGAGCGTAACCGGCAGATCGCCGAGCTGGCGGCGATGGTGCGGGTGGCCCCGATCATGGAGGACGCCGCGGCGGTGGCACGCTCCATGGCCGCCGTGGCGCGCCAGCTCACCGCCGACCCGACCTGGGTCATGGCCGTGTTGCGCGGCCCCGACGAGCGCTCGCTGCCCCCCGGCGTCTACGGAGCGGAGCCGGCGCGTCCGCCGGACCCGATCGACGAAGTCCACCGCTGGGCCTCGACCGTCGAGATGGGGGCGGGGGGAGACTCGCTGGGCGCGAGGTACGCCATCGGCCCGTGGGGCGCCTTCGTCGTGGTGGACGTGGTAGCCGGCGAGGACCTGCGGGCGATCCTGATGGCGCCCTGGGAAGGCAGGTCGCCGCCCTCCCCGGCCGACCTGAACGTCTTCAGCCTCCTCGGTCAGCACGCGGCCACGGCGATCGAGCACTCGCTGCTCTACGTCCGGGTCCGCACGCAGGCGGAGGAGCTGAACCGCATGGCCGCCTTGCAGACCGACTTCCTGCGCGGCGTGACGCACGACCTGCAGACGCCGCTGACCCGCATCGGTGCGCTGGCCGCCGAACTCCGCGCCGACGTGGTCGACGACCGGGCGGCGCGAGCCGACCTGGACACCATCGAGCACCAGGCCGATCGCCTGCGGCGCATGGTCAGCCAGCTGCTCACCGTGTCGCGCCTCGAGGCCGGCGCCCTGACGCCGGCGCAGGAGGTGTTCCGCGCGGAGCCGCTGGTGCGCCGCACATGGCATGCCCTGCGGGCGGATCGGTCCCTGGAGCTGGTGGAGGAGGGACCGGACCACCTGGTGGTGGGCGACCCGGATCGGCTGGAGCAGGTGCTGTGGGCCGTGCTGGACAACGCGGTGAAGTACAGCCCCGCCGGTTCGTCCGTGCGCGTTCGGCTCGCGTCCGACTCAGCTGGCGACGGCATACGAGCGCGCGTCGAGATCAGTGACGAGGGAGCCGGCATGGACGCCGCGACACGCGAGCGCGCATTCGAGCAGTTCTACCGGTCGGCAATCGCCCGGCGTCTGGCCCCGGATGGCAGCGGGGTGGGGCTCTACGCTGCCCGCGGCCTGGTACGGGCGATGGGAGGCCACATCGAGCTCGAGAGCCGGCTGGGCGAGGGGACGACCGTGGCGATCAGCCTGCCCGCCGAGGGCGCGCAGGAGGGCCAGGAGGACGCCGGGGCCGATGCCGCGGACGATGCCGCGGCGCGCGCTCAAACCGCTTCCGGCGGTGGGTGACCAAGGTACCGTTGCGGTACTACGCACGCTCGCCCACCCTGCAAGGTGATCCGCAAGGTCGCCAACCTAGAGTACGAGCCAATCCTTCGAATCCCTTCACCAGGAGCCCGAGCGAAGATCATGAGGCTGCCCCTTCGGCGTCGCTTCGGCGAGAAACATACCCGCGGTCACCGCGGACAAGGCATGGTCGAGTTCGCGCTCATCCTGCCTTTGGTGGTGCTGCTGCTGGTCATGGCCATCGACTTCGGTCGCGTCTTCTTCGGATGGGTGGCCCTGCACAACGCCGTGCGCATCGGTGCCGACTTCGCAGCGAACAATCGCGAGTACTGGGATGCGATGCCCGCCGCTTTCGAGGATCAGCGCCAGCAATACGAGGACCTGATCGAGAACGACCTCCAGTCGCTCAACTGCGAGCTCCCATCGCCCGATCCCGTTCCGGAACCGGTGTTCAGCGGATTTGAGGACGGTGATCTGGTCCAGGCGGAAGTCAGCTGCAGCTTCGGCCTGCTGACCCCACTCGCAGAGAGCGTGCTGGGTGGTCCGGTGGCCATGACGGTCCGCACTGAGTTCGCGTTGAACCGAACCATCCAAGGCGGGCTGCCGGATGGGGGCGCTGGCGGCCCGCCGGAGCCACCGCCGGCCTGCTCCGCACCGGTAACGGGCATCGCCACCGAGCCGGACGCCTCGGGTGGCCAGGTGAACATCAATACCGGCCAAACCGTCATCTTCAGTGACGACTCAGAGCTCGGCGATGATTGCGGCACCCCCACGTACGCCTGGGACTTCGGTGAGCTCGGTACGGAGGACACGAAGGGTCCGCACGAGAAGACCTTCACCAATCCGGGACCCCCGGCGTTCAAGAATTTCACCGTCACGCTGACCGTTACGACCGTCTACGGATCGGACACGGAAAGCGTGCAAGTGAGGGTGCGGCGATGAAGCTCCGTCGTTTTCCCTTCGATCTGCGGGAGCGGCAGACCCGAGGCCAAGCGTTGATCGAGTTCGCGCTGATCCTGCCACTCCTCATCCTGCTGCTGCTCGGAATCTTCGACTTCGGTCGAGCCGTGTACGCCTACAACACGGTGAACAACGCGGCGCGCGAGGGCGCGCGCCTGGCAATCGTCGACCAGACCGAGGGCCACGTGCAAGATCTGGCGGCCCAGCGTGCCGTGTCGCTCGGCATCGATCCGGACGACGTCACCATGGAGTTCCATAAGGTGCACGCCCCCGAGACACCGTGCGAGTTTGCGCCAGGAAACCCGAGGATGGCGATCTCGTGCGTGGCCGTTGTCCGCGTCCCATACGGCTATACGGCAATCACGCCGATCATCGGCAACCTCGTGGGCACGATCAACATGACCGGCGAAGCTCGCTTCCCGATCTCCCACAGCTGCCTGGAGCCGCCTGATGCCTGCCCACGGGGTAACTGACATGAGCACCACTCAAACCCTGCGTCGAGCCGACGCATCCACGGAGGATTACAGCATGATGCAGCGGAGCGACGCACCTCGCGGACAGGTCCTGGTCATCGTCGCGCTGGCGATGGTCGCCATCATTGCCATGGTGGGCCTGGTCGTCGACGGAGGATACGCGTGGGGCCGCCAGCGTGACACGCAGAACGGCGCGGATGCCACGGCCAAGGCAGGAACCATCGTGGTCCAGCACTGGCTCGCCCAGGAGACGACTCCCACGCCGACCGATTGGAACGTCGCATGCGCGGTGGAAGAGGCGGCGGTTGCGAACCAAGTGGACCTCATCTCCGCGGAATACACTGACGCGTACGGCGACCCGCTGCCGACGCCGGTGACGGTCGGCGACTGCGATGCCAGCGACCCCGGCGTGCCGATTCCCCTCGGCGCACAGGGCGTCCGCTCACGGACCTCCGAGACGTTCTCACCGTTCCTGATGCAGATCGTGGGCTTCCACGAGCTCACGGCCACCGCCAACGCCACAGCCGTGGTCGGCACGCCGTTGGGCATCCCGGGCGGGTCGCTCCCCATCACCTTCCCGCTGACCTTCAACGTGTGTGACAACTCGGCGGCACAGTACTCGATCGGCTACATCGATCCGGTAACGGGGGAGTGGGACTACGACGACGGCGACACCGAGTGGGAGCCATACGAGATCCTGCGCGAGGAGACGTTTGCTACCGAGGAGAACCTCGCCATTGTCCCCCTTTGCGACATCGACTCGGGTTCGGTGGGGTGGTTGGACTTCGGTTGTGATCAGACCCTGGCCCAAGCCATCGACGAGCCGTGCGAGAAGTTCATCTACATCCCGGACTGGATTCACACCCAGACGGGTAATGTGAACTCGCTGGAAGACAATCTCAACGCCTACGCCGGCAATACTCGCGGGACACCTGAAGGTGAGCTCTTCCCGGACAACGACAGCTCCGATGCCGTCCTGGCCATGCCGATTCACCAGAACACCTGCGAGTCCGACCCAAATGCGGGTGACCCCGACCCGGCCACCCACACGCATCCATGCCCACAGGGCGACTGGACGGGTCAGGGTGACAACCTCTTCTACGATGCTCACTTCTGGGTCGGCTTCAAGATCGACCAGGCGCATACCGGAGGCGGGGACGCCGAGTGCAAGCAGGATCCGGGGAAGCCGAAGCTGGTTAACCCCGTGCCGCCGGGCAAGGTCGGCTGCCTGAAGGGCTGGTTCGTGGCCTACATCCCGGCGCCCGGACCCATCTCGCTCGGGCCGATCAGCCCTGGTGACGACGTGGACATGCGCGTCGAGCTCATCAACTGAGCCGATCCCTCGCTTCCCCGGCGGCGTGCACGCCCCGGTCGGGACCTCCGGCCGGGGCGTGTCGCTGTCGGTGATCGTCGTCGCAGCCACATCAGCAGCCGCTGCTAGCATCCCGGCCACCTGATGTACCGTCTCGTGCGCGTCACCAATCCGACCCGCGGCACCGTTCCGGCCGAGCGCTGCCGCGTGGCGGGCTCCATCCGGGAGCGCATCTTCGGGCTGCATCTCCTCCCGCGCCTCCGCG
>JAPSGM010000363.1 GCA_031177555.1 Chloroflexota bacterium | reverse complement strand
GACCGCGTGGCGCTAGATCGTCTCATCGGCCTCGGGCGTCATGTCCACCGGCTCCATCGATCCGGGTGCCTGGGCCTCGGCCGTCTCGATCGGAGGGTTCACGTCGCCGTTGGTCGGCTCCCGCTGGAAGAGCGGGACCCAGTCGCCCGCCTCCTCGCGCGCACGACCGGCGGCGTCGCGCGCCTTCCCGGCGAGCTCATCACGCATCTCGCGGCCGGGCTTGGGCGCCGTCAGCATGGCGATCGCCGCACCGGCCGCCGCGCCGACCAGCAGGCCGATGAAGAATGCCAGCCAGTGCCGGCTATCCTGCCGCCTGCGGATGCCGAGCCGGCCCGCGGCATCCTCCACCAGCCCGCGGCCGGCCGGGATGGCGGCCGTCGCGCCCATGGCAGCCGTCCGTCGCTTCCACAGGTCGCGCAAGGTCGGGCGCACGTCCTTCGTCCAGGTGCGCCGCGACCAGCCCATGGCGTCCTTGCCGGCGCGGCGGGCGGCCTTCTCGGCCTCCTTGCGCTGCGGCGCCGACTCGCGCCACGCGTCGCCGGCGCGTGCCGAAACGGCCTCCGTCGCGTCAGCGACGGCCTCGGCGAGCTCCCGACCGCGGCGCGCGATCTGGTCCGTCACGTCTGCCTCGAGCACCTTCTCGACGACGGTTCGGACCCGCGTGGAGACCTCATCGGCCATGTCGTCCTCCTCGTTGGCTGGGCAGGCATGCGATGCATGAAGTATGCCATCGGCGGCGCCCGTCCGGCACCTCGACGAAGGCGGAGCCGGTTGCCGGCCGGCCGCCAGCGCACCGTGCCCGGGCACCGGGCGGGCACCGACGGCAGCATGCCCGACGCCCCCTCACCGGCCGCTTACCGGCGGCTTACCTATACTCAGGCGGTGTCCGTCACGGAGGCCCAGACCGGTTTCCTGAGCCTCGGCCAGCCCATCCCGCGGCGGGCCGTGCTGCGGGCCGCTGCCGGCGACCGGCTGCAGCGAACCCTGCTCGTCCACGGACCCGTGGGCGCCGGGAAGGGTGCCTTCGTCGACGACCTGCTGGCCCTGCTGCTGTGCGCCGACCCGTCTGCCGAGCGGCGGCCGTGCAATGCCTGCCGGGCGTGCCGCGACGCGCGAGGGCGGAGCCATCCGGACCTGGTGGTCGGCTCACCGGAACGCTGGCGCGACGGCCGGTCCACCGGTGAGAGCATCGTCGCCGCGGCGCGGCGCTGGCTGCTGGAGAGCGCCGGCACGCCGATCGCCGGCGAGCGCCGGGTGATCCTTGTCGAGGGCGTGGACCGCGCCAATGAGCAGGCGCAGAACGCGCTGCTGAAGGCGCTCGAGGAGCCGTCTGCGCGTCAGATGTTCGTGCTCGTCGCCGACGACGTCGGGCGGGTGCTGCCCACCATCGTGTCGCGGTCGCAGCTGCTGCGCATCGGCGCCGTGCCCCGCGCGGAGCTGGTCGAGTGGCTGGTGGACCGCGAGCGCCTGCCGCACGACCAGGCGGACGCCCTGGCACGGATGGCCGATGGCCTGCCCGGCCGGGCCATCGGCTTCGCCCGGCAGCCGCAGCTGGTGGAGTGGCGTCGGCGCACGCAGGCGGAGCTGCTGGGCCTGCTGTCGCGCGGCGTGGCCGACCGGTTCGCGTCCGCCAGGGAGCTGCTGGAGCAGGCGCCCAGCAGCGTTGCCGCCCAGCACGCGACGCCGGCCGAGGAGCCGCCGCACGGCGAGGAGGCAGCCGCGGCCGCTCGACCCGTCACCGGCGCGGCGCAGCGTGCCGCCGCCCTGGCGATCGTCGAGGCCTGGCAGGGCCTGACCCGCGATCTGCTGGTCAGCGCAGCCGGGCGTCCGGCCATGGCCCCGGCCGCCCAGCTGTTGCCGGAGCTGGAGGCCGCCGTTCGCCCGCTGCAGCCGCAGGCGCTGGCCGAGTTTCTCGAGGG
>JAPSGM010000040.1 GCA_031177555.1 Chloroflexota bacterium | reverse complement strand
CGTCGTTGACCATGCCGGCCCCGGCCTCCAGCGCGGCGCGGGCCACGCTGCCGCGGGTGGTGTCGATGCTTACCATGGTCCGTGAGCCGTGCGCCTCGGCCAGCGCGCGGACGACCGGCACGGCCAGTGCGGCCTCTGCCTCCGGCGTCGGTCGCGGGTGCTCGCCGTAGAACTGGGCCGGGCGCGACGACTCGGCGCCCACGTCCAGCAGGTCGGCACCGCCGGCCGCGAAGCCCGCTGCCTGCTCTCGCGCCGCGGCGACCACCTCGTCGATGGGCCGGCCCTCGGGCGCCAGGCCGTCGCCGCTGAACGAGTCGGGCGTGAGGTTGACGATCCCCATCACGTAGGTCCGCTCCCCCCAACGCAGCTGCGTCACTCGCCGCTCCTCTCGCCCAGCAGCATCCCACGAACGGCGCCGACCAGGTACAGGGACCCCGCCACCACGACGGGCTGGTCCGGCCGCCGCCGCAGCTCGGCGGCCGTCCGCAGCGCCTCGCCAACCTCCGGCACCGTGCGCCCGCCGCGAGCCACGCGCCGCCAGGCACGTAGCAGCTCCGCGGCCTCGAACGCTCCGCCATCGGTAACGCGGGTGAACACGGGGCGAGGCCGCAGCGGCGCCAGCGCACGGAGGATGGGAACCACGTGCTTGCCGCGCGTGGCGCCGAAGACCATCGGGAAGTCGCGGAGCCCCAGCTCCCGGAGCGCCGTCGCCAGCGCGCGGCCGCCGGCAGGGTTGTGCGCCCCGTCCAGGAGCACCGGGCCGAGGGGCTTCTCGCGCAACAGCTCCAACCGCCCGGGCCAGCGCGCCGCAGCGAAGCCGCGCCGGACCGCATCGTCGTCGAGGGGCAGCAGCGGGCCGTGCATCTCCCCGTGCTGCCGCAGCGCGTCGAGCAGCGCCAGCGCGACGGCCGCGTTCGCAGCCTGGTGGCTGCCCAGCAGCCCGATGCGCAGGTCATCCAGCCGCCGCCCGCCGCCCCGCGCGCCGAGGACCAGCCCGTCCCAGCCGGCATGGCGGATGGTGGCGCGGTACGGCTGACGCGGGCCGGCGCGTCGCAGCGGCACGGCCAGCGCGGCGCACCGGTCCAGGATGGGCGCCAGCCCGCGGCCGGAGGCACCGGTCACCGCCAGGCTGCCCGGCTTGATGATGGCCGCCTTCTCGGCCCCGATCGCCGCGAGGGTCGAGCCCAGGTAGCGCTCGTGGTCGAGCGCCACGTTGCTGATGGCCGCGATGCCGGGGTCCAGCACGTTGGTGGCGTCCAGGCGGCCGCCCATCCCGACCTCGACCAGGGCCAGGTCGACCGCCCGGCGCCCCAGCTCGTCGAAGGCGGCCGCGGTGAGCACCTCGAACTCGGTCGGCGGCCCCAGGCGCCGGGCCACGGCATCGGCGGCGGGCAGGACCCGGTGCAGGGCCTGGGCGAAGGCGGCCTCGGAGATCGGCTCGCCATCCACCGCGATTCGCTCGCGGTAGGCAACCAGGTGCGGCTTGGGCATAGTGCCGACCCGCAGTCCCGCGGCCTCGAGTGCCGAGCGGGCCAGCGCCACCACGCTGCCCTTTCCGTTGGTTCCGCCCACCAGGGCGCCGCGCAGCCGGCGCTCGGGGTGGTCGATCCGGTCCAGGATCGCCACCACGCGCTCCAGCCCCAGGCTGATGCCGAACCGCCCCCGCCGGCGCAGCGCGGCAACCGCCGCGGGGTAGTCGTCCGGCCGCGTCATCGGGCCGGGCCGATCAGCTGTCGGCGTCCTCGTAGAAGACGCAGTCGTGGAACTGGCCCGTCAGGCACAGGTCCGTGACGTAGCCGGAGTCCAGGTGGACGCCGGGACGGGCCTTGCAGCGCGATACCACGCCCTCCTGCTTCATCAGCGTGCGCAGCAGCTGCGGCGCCTCGATCGGCACGCGGCCCCTGGCGCCCTGGGTCAGGTAGAAGTTCGGGCAGGAATGGCGCCGCGGGCGGGCGTACCCGAGCGGCATGCCGCGGCGGCCGACGTGCACCGCCAGCGGCTCGGCCACGGCCGTGCCGGCGAATCGCTTCTCGGCGATGACGCAGCGTCCCGGCTCGCAGTCGATCTCGTTGTGGCAGCAGGCGCGTGCCGGCCCCACGCCCTCGACCGCCCACAGCTCCCAGCAGGGGCGGCGCAGGATGAAGGCGGGGCAGCGGTAGCGGATCGTCAGCGAGCAGTTCTCGACCTCCCAGCACATCGTGCGGCGGTCGCTCTGCCGCCGCTCCGGGGCGAAGGGGTCGCCTCCCTGGCGCCGCTCGGCGCCGGTTCGGCGTTCGGTCTTGATGATCACGCGCGGGCAGCCTCCCTGGTGGCGCCGAGTGTAGCGGCTGGGCGCGGGACGGCTGGTGCGCCCCGGCACCGCCGTCCTCGGCTGACGCCTCAGCCCTTGTGAGGCGCGAACGTCCCCGGGGCACAGACCCTGCGGTGTGCAGCCGAAAATTTCAGCGCGTCTCCGACTGCCGTGACGTGGCTGGGGGTCACATTCCGGCAGCGGGGTTACTCCACCTGCGATACGTGAATCAGGGTCGCGTAACGTAGATCCACGGGTGGCTGGAGCCACGCGCACAAGCTCGGCGACAATCCCCCAGGGCCGACACCAGCCGGTTCAGGCACGTAACGCGATCACCATTCACATCTCGCAAGTCCAGCCGATGCTAGGCGCCGCGGGCCGATCGGTCAGCCCAGGAACTGCGCCAGCCGCGCCTCCATCGCGTCCTGGGGCATGTAGCCGACCAGGCGAGCCGCCTCGCGGCCGTCCTTGAAGAGGATCAGGGTGGGGATGCTGAAGATGCTGTAGCGCATCGCCAGCTGCTGGTTCTCGTCGGTGTTGACCTTGGCCACGTTGATCTTCGCGGCGTGGGCGTCGCCGACCGACTCGACCACCGGGGAGACGAGCCGGCACGGCCCACACCACGGCGCCCAGAAATCGACGAGGACCGGCTTGTCGGAGCTGAGCACCTCCGCCTCGAACGTCGTCTCGTCGACCGTCATCGGGGCAGTCATGATCGCGCTTGAAGACCTCCGTCGAGGATGTTCGGATTCTGGGCCGGATGCTAGCACCAACCTGCCCGCGGGACCGATGCCCGCGCGACCCGGCTAGACCGACGGGGTCGGGCTCGCCGTCGGCTCCGGCGTGGGTTCGGGCGTCGGTGTGGGCTCGGGGGTCGGCGACGGCGTGGGCTCCGGCGTCGGGCCGGTGGACAGCACGATGTCCACCTGGGAGCCGCGCTCGACGCTCACTCCCTCGGCGGGACTGCTGCGCAGAACCGTCCCGGCCGCCTGCGACGACGGCTCCTCGCTGACCGACCCGAGGCGCAGCCCTTCCTCCTCCAGCGTCTCTGTCGCCTCGGCCCGGGTCTGGCCGACCAGGCGCGGCACCGCGACCGTGTTGGCGCCCCGGCTCACCACGACCCGCACGGTGTCGCCCTCGGCGACCGTCTCGCCCGCCTCCGGATCCGTGGAGATGATCCGGCCCTCCTCGACGTCATCGGAGAACTCACGCTCCTCGTCCAGCTCGAGCTCCAGCTCCTGGGCCTCGGCACGGACTCGGGTGATGGGGTCACCCACCCAGTTCGGCATCTCGAAGGTCGCGGCGGTTGGCGAGGGCGTCGCTCCGGGGGTCAGCCCGCCCAGGATCTGCGCGCCGAGGAAGCCGATGGCTCCCAGCAGGACCACCGCCAGGATGACCAGCAGCCACGTCCACCACGGCTGCCCCTCGCCCTCCTCGGGAGGAGGACGCCGCGGCGGCGGGGCGTTGACGTTCACCGGCGCCCGGTCCGAGGGGCGCACCACCGGTGGCGGGACGTAGACCGTCGGCTCCCCCGACGGCGGCACGCGGGAGCCGTCGGCGGCGGAGGCCACGGCGGCGGCGCCCGCCGCACCGGCGGCGCCCGCGGCCGGGTCGCGCTGCCAGAGGCGGAGAGCCTCGGCGAACGATCCGGCGTCCGGGAAGCGCGCCTCGGGCTCGCGCTGCAGGGCCCGCATCACGATGGCCGCCAGCCCTGACGGCACTGGCCGGAACGTGCCGGGCGGAGGCGGGTCCTCGTTCAGGCGCTTCAGGGCCACGCCCGCCGCCGAGTCGCCCTCGAAGGGACGGCGGCCGGTGAGCATCTCGTACAGCACGATGCCCAGCGAGTACACGTCCGACGTGCCGGTCACCTCGTCCCCCCGCGCCTGCTCGGGGCTGAAGTAGTGGACCGAGCCCAGGGTGGTGCCGGTGACCGTCATCGACGCCTCGGAGACGGCGCGGGCGATGCCGAAGTCGGTGACCTTCACGTCGCCGTCGTCGGTGATCAGGATGTTTCCCGGCTTGACGTCGCGATGCACGATGCCGCGCCGGTGCGCGGCCTCGAGGGCCGAGGCCACGCCGATCGCCACCCGCACCGCGTCGTCGGTGGACAGGGCGCCGCGCTCGCGGAGCACCGAGGCGAGGTCCTCGCCCTCCACCAGCTGCATGACGATGTACTGGGTGCCGTCGTCGGGATCGGTGCCGTAGTCGTAGACCGGCACGATGTTGGGGTGGGCCAGCGAGCCGGCCGATCGGGCCTCCTGCTTGAATCGCGCGGCGAAGCCGGCATCGGAGCCGAACTGGGTGCGCAGGAGCTTGACGGCAACCTCGCGGTCGAGCTGCTCGTCCAGGGCGCGCCAGATGGTGGCCATCCCGCCCTCGCCAAGGGGTGCGATGAGCCGATAGCGCCCACCGATGAGCCGCCCGATCATCTCCACGCTTGCGCCCTCCGTCCGCCGATCCGCTCAGCCGGGGCCGGTGCCGGCGTCAGTCTCGCAGGTCCAGCCCGCGGATGTGGGCGCGGAACTCGTCGGCGTCGTCCGACTGCAGGCCCACCGCCACGTTGGCCTTCAGCCAGCCGAGCCGCGTGCCGGCGTCGTGGCGCTCGCCGTCGAAGCGGTAGCCGAAGACGGGCTGCTCCTGCATCAGCGCCTTGATGGCGTCGGTCAGCTGGATCTCGCCGCCGGCACCGCGCGGGGTGCTCTCCAGCATGCTGAAGATCTTCGGGGTCAGGACGTAGCGGCCCAGGACGCCGAGGTCGGAGGGGGCCTCGTCGACCGACGGCTTCTCGACGAGATCGCCGATTTCCACCAGCCGCCCCTCGGTGTGCACCGGCCTGACGATGCCGTAGCGGGTCACGTCGGCGGCCGGCACCTGCTGCAGGGCGATCATGCTGCCGCGATGCGCCTGGTACTGGTCCATCAGCTGGCGGGTGACCGGCGGGCCCCCGGGGTTGAGCATCACGTCGTCGGACAGGAGGACCGCGAAGGGCTCGTCGCCCACCAGCTCCTTGGCCATCAGCACCGCGTGGCCCAGGCCCAGCTGCTCCTTCTGGTGGACGTAGGCGATGGGGCCGAACTCGCTGATGCGCCGTACCGTGCGCAGCATCTCGATGTCGCCGCGCTCCTCTAGCCAGCGTTCGAGGGCCGAGTTCGAGTCGAAGTGATCCTCGATGGCGCTGCGGCCGGTCGAGATGACGATGATGATCTGCTCGATCCCGGATGCCATCGCCTCCTCGACCGCGTACTGGATGATCGGCCGGTCGACCAGCGGCAGTACTTCCTTGGGGATCGCCTTCGTGGCGGGGAGGAATCGGGTGCCGAATCCGGCCGCCGGCATGACGGCTTTTCTGACGCGCACGGTGATCGCAGGTTCTCCTGTTGCGGGCTCAGTCCCGGGACGGTGCCACGGCGGCCATGGCGTCGGCCAGCGGCTCGGGCGGCACGCAAAGTCGGTGCCACACGGGGCGTGAAGTATAGCAACGCCGGTCCGGCATCCCCGGCGTCCGCCTGGCCTCGGCTACAATCGCGGCCCGATGTTGAAGTCGCTCATCCGCACCATCCGGGGCCCTTCCGATGATCCGCGGATGGCCCACATCAGCCGTCCGCTGCCCCGCGGCCTGACCGATGAGGAGGTCCTGGAGGCGCTCGATCGGGCCCTCGCCGCCAACCCGGACCCGCACTTCCTGGTGGAGTCGCTGCGGCCGGCGCTGCGCGAGGTGACGGGGCGCGACTACGAGGTGCTGGACCGATCGGTCCAGGACGTCACCGGCGCCTTCACCAAGACGATGGTCATGATCCGCGACGGCCCGGTCGGCCTGTGGCCCGGCTACGCGGCGCGGTCCTACCCGATGCTGGCCGCTTCGGCCAAGGCCGAGGATACCCGCCGTGCGATCGCCGCGGCCGAGGGCGAGGGAGGTGAGCCGTCCGAGCCCTCGCCCACCGACCCCGTCGGCAAGCCCGGCTGGACGCCACCGCCGGCGCTCCCGCGCGAGCCGGTCGTGGCCGACACCGCCCTGCAGGAGCCGGTGGGGACCGCCGATGGTGGTGCCAGCCATGTCGAGAGACCCGGCTGATGGGTCGCCAGAACGTGCCGCGCGACCAGTGGCTGGAGATCGGCGCGGAGTGCCCGCGCTGCGGCGAGCGCATCGGGGAGGAGATGGTGTACTCCTGGCGCCCGCTGCCGGAGGACCCGAAGCTGCTGCTGCTCTACTGCCCCGACTGCGGCGATCGCGTCGAGATCAACCACGTCTGAGCGCCGCCGGGGCGCCGGATGCTGAGCGGGGGCGGTGGTGCCCCCAACCGGATTCGAACCGGTGATCTCCACCTTGAAAGGGTGGCGTCCTAGGCCTCTAGACGATGGGGGCGTGGTCCGCATGGTAGCGCAGCCCGGCAGTTGGCCTGCTTCCGGCTTCCGGGCCGCGGCGGGCCCGGCCGGCCAGCCAGCCGGCGGCTGAACGAACGACGGAGCCGATACGCATCGGTCCCCTGCCGGGCCCCTTGGCCATCCCAGCCGCCTCAGCGCTCACCTGACTGCGGAACGCGGCCACTCGTGGGCCGGCGGGCCGCTCCCTGGTCCGGTCAGCCGCCAGCTGGCTGAACGGCCACACGCCTCAGAAGTAGAAGGTCAGCACCAGCACGACCGTCGCCGCCAGGGCGCCGGCGGCCAGCAGGCCCATCACCCCACCCGCGATGGCGATGACGATCGACGTCCCCGCCGAGCCGCGGCGGTACTGCCGCTGCGACCATATCCAGCCCTGGGCGAACAGGAAGAGCCCGACGCCCGTCGCTATCAGCCCCGAGGCCAGCATGGCGGCCACCGAGAGCCCGCTGTCCTCGCCCAGGATGGCGATGGTGGAGAGGCCGCCCGCGAGCAGCAGCCCCACGACGCCGATGACCAGGTTGCGCGCGAACGGGTGCATCCCGCGGATTCTAGCCGCGGACCGGTTGCACCCACCTCTCCCGGCCCCGCGAGTCGGCCGGCTTCATCGGCATAGATTCTGCAGATCGCTCGCTCGGGGGACGAGCCGGGCGCTGCCGGTCCGGCGGACGCGACGAACGTGATGAGGAGCCTTCCATGGCTGAAGAGCAGCAGCAGGACCGAAAGCCCGAGCCGATGAGCGTGCGTGACGCGGGTCGCAAGGGCGGGAAGGCGACGCGGGCGCGCTACGGCCCGGACTTCTTCGCCGAGATCGGCCAGAAGGGGGGCCGGGCGGTCAGCAAGCGCTATCCGTCAGAGCACTTCCGGGAGATCGGTCGCAAGGGCGGACGCCGGGTGGCCGAGCTGGTCGAGCGCGCCAAGCGCCTCGAGGAGGACGCCCAGGGCGGTCGCTAGGAGCGGTCGCGCCGGCCGCCGCGGACGCTGCGGACGCTGCGGCGGCTAGTCCGCGTAGCGCTCCTCGCGCCAGTAATCGGCCGAGTTGGAGTAGCCGTTGCGCTCCCAGAAGCCCGGCTTGTCCTCGCGGCTGAACTCCACGCCGCGCAGCCACTTGGCGCTCTTCCAGAAGTACCTGCCCGGCACGATCGCGCGCAGCGGGTAGCCGTGGTCCGGCTCCAGCGGCCTGCCGTCGTAGCTCGAGGCCAGCAGGCACTGCGGGTCCATGGCCGTCTCCAGCGGCACGTTCGAGGTGAATCCGCCCTCCGCGTGGAAGATGACGAAACGGGCGTCGGGGGAGGGCCGGGCGACCTCCGCGACGTGGGTGAAGGGCACGCCCTCCCAGGTCGTGTCCAGCTTCGACCAGCGGGTCACGCAGTGGATGTCCAGCGTGACGGTGGTCGTCGGCAGCTGCCGGAACTCGCCCCAGTTGAGGGTGAAGGGCTGCTCGACGTCACCGAAGGCGCGGAAGTCCCATCCGGCCAGGTCGGGGTAGTCTGGGACGCGACCGAAGTGCAGGACCGGGAACTTCTCGGTCAGCACCTGGCCGGGCGGGATCCGCCTGGCGATCTCGGCATCATCCGACGGCTTCTGCCACTTGAAGACCATGCGCGCCGATGCTGCCTGCCCGATGGGCGGGCGTCAATACGCCGCTCAGCCGGCCAGCACCTCGTCCAGGGTGGTGACGATCATCTGGGCCTCGTCCGGCCCGATGCACAGCGGCGGCCGGATCTTCAGCACGTTCTTCTCGCGGCGCGTGGTACCGATGAGCACGCCACGCTCGCGCATCTCGTCGCGGACCGCGGCCGCCAGCCCGGTCGCCGGGGCGTTCGTCTCCGAGTCCACCAGCTCCACGCCGGTCATCAGGCCGCGTCCGCGCACGTCGCCGATGACGGGTCGGCGGCGCGCGAGCTCGCGGAGGCCGGCACGCAGGCCGTCACCGACGACGGCGGCGTTGGCGACCAGGCCCTCGTCCTCCAGCACGTCGAGCACGGTCAGCGCCGCGACGCATGCCACCGGGTTGCCGCCGAAGGTGCTGAAGAACGTCGTGTCGGCCGCCAGCCGGTCGGCCAGGTCGGCGCGCGTCACGACCGCGGCGATGGGGTGGCCGTTGCCCATGGGCTTGCCGAGGGTCACGACGTCGGGCGTCACGCCCCAGGCCGTGAAGCTCCACAGGCCCTCGCCGCCGCGGCCGTGGCCGGCCTGGACCTCGTCCGCGACGTACAGTGCGCCCGCGGCGCGGGCAGCCTCGAGCATGGCGCCGACCACCTCGGCCGGCGGGGAGAAGATGCCGTCGGACGTGAACAGCGAGTCGACGAGGAGGACGGCCGGCCGGACGCCGCGCGCCGCCAGCCGCTCGATCGCGGCCTCGGTGGCCTGCCGGACCTCCTCCGCCGAGTCGGCCGTGCCGCGGTAGGTGTCCGGCGGAGGGATCGTCTCGACCCGGTCGGGACGCCGGCCGCGTGGCCACTCCGACGGGGAGAGATCGGCAATGGCGGCGGTCATGCCGTGGTAGGCCCACTCGGTGACGATGCCGCCCGTCGCGCCGGTGGCCGTGGTGGCCAGGCGCCAGGCCAGGTCGTTCGCCTCGCTGCCGGAGTTGACGAACATGACGGTGCCCAGGCCGCTGCTATCGGGCATGGAGGCGGTGATGCGCTCGGCCAGCTCCACCACCGCGGCATGCAGGTAGCGGGTGTTGGTGTTCAGCAGCGATGCCTGGCGGGCGATGGCATCGGCGACCCTTGGGTGGGCGTGGCCCACGACCGGCACGTTGTTGTAGGCGTCCAGGTAGGCGCGGCCGTCGGCATCGTACAGCCACGCGCCCGACCCGCGCACCAGGTGCAGCGGCCGCCGGTAGCTGAGCGGCTCGAGAGCGGTACCCAGGACGCGGCGCCGTCGCCCGATGAGCTCCTCGTCGCTGCCCGGCTGGCGCGGCCGGGCAAGCGGCGCGCGGGCCAGCACCGTCAGCCGCTGCCCGGCCCGGTCGAAGCCGACCCGCTCCAGCTGACCCAGCAGCGCCCAGGCCGGCTCCGCCCAACCGGTGATGTAGTCGATGTCCGGGAAGTCGCGAGTCCGCCAGGCTGAGATGAGGATGGTCTGCGCCATGCGGCCGGCGAGCAGGTCGGCCAGCAGGTCCGCCTCCTCCGCCTCCGGTGGCACGACCGAGGTGTATCCGGGCAGGAAGGCGGCCGCGGCATCGAAGATGTCCTCCCGGTCGCGGACCAGCGACTGCAGGGTGGCCGGCACGTCCAGGATCGCGGCGGTGTGGGCCATGTCGCCGAAGTCGATGATGCCCGTCACCGCACCGTCGTCGTCCAGCAGCAGGTTGTCCAGGGTCACGTCGTTGTGGATCACCTGGGCCCGCAGGGCCGGCAGCGCCGGCGCCACCCGATCGGCGAAGCGCTCCAGCACGCGCTCCAGCAGCGCACGCCGCTCGGTGTCGCGCACCAGGGCGGCGTGCGGCGCCAGGTCGAGGAGGTGCTTCTGGTCCCACTCGATGCGGCGCCCGGCCCCGGGGTGGAAGAAGCCCCGCAGGGCATGCGCGACGCGGCCGGTCACATCACCGATCTGCCGCATCGCGCGCGCATCCAGCTCCCAGGGCCGGCGGTTGCGGCCCGGCAGGTACGGGATCAGCCGCACGAAGTGCCGGGAGCCGCCGGCCTCCACCGCGGCCACGGCCTCGCCGTCGAGCGCCGGCCGGGCGCGCGGCAGCGGCAGGTCCGGGTCCCGGCCGGCGATGTGCTCGACCGCGGCGACCTCCATCTCGACCACCGCTCGCTCCTCGGCGGCATTCGAGACCTTCAGCACCCAGGCGCCGGCCTCGCCGCGGACGAGAAAGTTCTGGTCGCGCTCGCTGACCAGCTCGCTCGCGTCGCCGTCGATCCCGAACCGGGACCGCGCGATCGCGCGGGCGTCACCGACGGTCAACCTGGGAGGAGCGGCGTGGAGCACGCCGGACGTCTTCATCGGGCCGAATCGTACACGTCGCTAGACTCCCTACCCGATGGCCGGCACTCCCTTCGCCGAGTTCGCGCGCGTGGCGGGCGAGGTAGCTTCCACGACCTCCAAGCTGCGCAAGCGCGACCTGCTGGCGGCCTACCTGCGCGGCCTGGAGCCCGATGAGCTGGCGGTCGCCGCCACCTTCTTCGCCGGCCGCCCGCTGCCGGGCGCGGCCGATCGGCTGGGGCTGGGCTGGGTCCAGCAATCGCAGGCGCTGGCGGCGGTCAGCGGAGCCGATGCCGCGGCGCTCAACCGGGCCTACCTGCGGCACTCAGACTTCGGCGACGCCGCGGGCGAGCTGCTGGCCGGGCGTCACGGCACGAATCCGGGGCTGACCGTCTCCGACGTCGGCGCCGCGTTCCGGGCCATGAGCGAGGCGGCGTCCACCGAGGCGCGCGTCGAGGAGATGGCGCGGCTCTTCGGCCGCGCCGCGGCCGAGGAGGCCAGGTTCATCGGCCGGATCGCGTCGCGGGAGCTGCGCATCGGGCTGCGGGAGGGCCTGCTGGAGGAGGCCATTGCCGCGGCCTTCGATGCACCGCTGGACCACGTGCGGCGCGCGCACATGCTGGTGGGCGAGCCGGGAGAGGCGGCGGTCCTGGCCCGCAGCGGCCGCCTGGCCGACGCCGCGCTGCACCTCGGCCGTCCCATCCGCTTCATGCTGGCCACGCCGGTGGCCGACTCGTCCGAGGTGATGCGACGG
>JAPSGM010000173.1 GCA_031177555.1 Chloroflexota bacterium | reverse complement strand
CCCGGGCAATACAATTCGCGCCGCGTCGGTCGCCCCGCGGGAGCGGCCGGGAGGCCGGTTTCCGGCCGTGGCCAGCTTCAGGGGTGCCACCGGGACACGGTGGCGAGGGCCTGGGGCGTTTTTTGTTAGCCAACCTCGGGTTGCACCGTCACCGTCACCCCGCGGGGGCGAGACTCTCGTCGCGGTTCCGGCCGCGACGGCACCGAGACATCGAGGAGGGGGCTGGGATCCGATGAACAACAAGCCCGTCTACCTGACCGCCGAAGGCCTGGCAAAGCTCAAGGCGGAGCTGAGCCACCTCATCAGCGTGGAGCGCCCGCGCGTGGCGCAGCGCATCCACGACGCCAAGCTGGACGGCGACATCACCGAGAACGCCGAGTACGAGGACGCCAAGCAGGAGCAGTCGTTCCTGGAGGGCCGCATCGCCACGCTCGAATCCCAGCTCAAGAACGCCGCGGTGATCGAGGGCGGGAACGGCGACAAGGTCGGCATCGGCTCCAAGGTGGTCATCAAGGGTTCGGACGGCGAGGAGACCTTCACCATCGTCGGATCCGCCGAAGCGTCGCCCCGCGAGGGACGCATCAGCAACGAGTCGCCCGTCGGGCAGGCGCTGATGGGCCACAAGAAGGGCGACAAGGTCACCGTCCAGGCCCCGGCCGGGCCGGTCTCCTACACGGTCGTCCGCGTCAGCTAGCGTCGCGCCCATGTTCTGGGCCGACGAGCTCGCCGCGCGCGTCTCCGGGCCCCAGGTCCTCAACGACTCAAAGACGCCGTCCGGCACCGTCCACGTCGGCTCCCTGCGGGGCCCGGTGATCCTGGACGTCATCGTGCGCGCCCTGCGCGAGCGGGGCCTCCGCACGACGCTCCTGTACGGGATCGACGACCTCGATCCCATGGACGCGCAGGCGCTGCTCACCCCCGATGCGGTGGACCGCTACATGGGCGTGCCGCTGGCCCATGTCCCCGACCAGGCCGACGGGGCACACGACTCGTACGCGCGCCACTTCGCCGGCCTGTTCATCGATACCTTCGCGGGGCTTGGCATCCACCCGGATCGCTACTACTGGATGAGCGAGCTGTACGCCGCAGGCGACATGGACCGATACCTCCGCGCGGCGCTCGACCGGGCCGCCACCGTTCGCGACATCTACCTGCGCGTCAGCCGCGTGCGGCGGCCGGAGGGATGGCTGCCCGTCCACGTCATCTGCCCGCGCTGCGGCAGGGTGGGTACCACCCTGGCCCGCGACTGGGACGGGGAGACCGTGGACGTGGCATGCCTGCCGGACCTGGTCGAATGGGCCACCGGCTGTGGATACGCCGGCCGGGTCGCTCCGTTCGGCGGCGCCGCCAAGCTGCCGTGGAACCTGGAGTGGGCGGCGCAGTGGAGCCACTTAGAGGTGACCATCGAGCCGTGCGGCAAGGACCTGGCCACGGCCGGCGGCTCGCGCGACCGCTCGGACGCCGTCGCCAGAGAGATCTTCGAGCGCGAGCCGCCGCTGAACGTGCCGTACGAGTTCCTGAACATCGGCGGCAGGAAGATGTCCACCTCGAGGGGCCGGGGAGCGGCGGCGCACAGCATCGCCGAGGTCGTGCCGCCGGAGCAGCTGCGCTTCCTCTTCCTCCGGCCGCGTCCGAACCATGCCATTGACTGGGATCCCGACGGGACCGATGCCATCCCGCGCCTGTTCGACGAGTTCGACCGGGTGGCAGCCGCCAGCGCCGGGCTGCCGGTGAAGGGCGAGCTGCCGCCGCAGCCGGAGCGCCTGTTCGCCGCGTCGCTGCTGGACCCGGGCGCCGACCCGCGCCAGGTGGGCGCCGCCTATCGGCCGCCGTTCGCGCACCTGGCGATGCTGATCCAGGTCCCCGGCGTCGACGTGCGCGCGCGGGTCGAGGCCGAGAAGGGCGCTCCGCTCAGCGATCCGGAGGCGGCCGTGCTCGAGGAGCGCGCGCGGGCCGCGCGCGCCTGGCTGGAGACGTACGCGCCCGACCGCGCGAGGCTGGCGGTGCAGCGGGACGTCCTGCCGGCCGCGGCCGGCGAGCTCGAGCCGGCTCAGCGGGGCGTGCTGGCCGACCTGGCGGAGGCCGTGGCGGCGCTGCCGCGGGAGAGCTGGAACGGCGAGGTCCTGCAGGCCGCCATCTTCGACGCGGCGCGCGCCGCCGAGCTCCCCGCCGGCCGCGCCTTCGCCGCCATCTACGCCGCCTTCCTGGGACAGCCGCACGGGCCGCGAGCCGGCTGGCTGCTGGCCAGCCTGGAGCCCGAATTCGTCGAAGCCCGCCTTCGCCAGGCGGCCGCCGCCGATACCCTTCCGGCATGATCGGCCTGCAGCGCATCCGCAAGGACCCCGACGCGGTGCGCCGGGCCGTGGCCCGCAAGGGCGAGCCGGTCGAGCCCATCGATCGCATCCTTGCCGCCGACGAGCGCCGCCGCGGCCTGGAGGTCCAGGCCAACGAGCTGCGCGCCCAGCGCAACGCCGGCAACAGGCAGCTGGGTGAGCTGATGCGCTCCGGCGACCGCCAGGCCGGGGAGTGGCTGAAGGCCGAGATGGCCGAGCTGTCGGCTCGCATCGACGGCTCCGCCGCGGAGCTGCGGCAGCTGGAGGAAGCTATCGAGGCCGACCTACTGCTGGTGCCGAATCTGCCCGACCCATCGGTCCCGGACGGGAAGGGGCCGGAGGACAACCCCGTCCTGCGCTCCTGGGGCGAGCCGCGCCCGGTGGGCGGCGCCCCGCCCCACTGGGAGATCGCGGAGCGGCTGGGGCTGTTCGACCTGCAGCGCGGCGCGAAGATCGCCGGCTCCGGCTTCATCCTGTACACCGGCGCCGGCGCGCGCCTGCAGCGCGCCCTCATCGGGCTGATGCTCGAGATGACCAATCGGCACGGCTACGCCGAGGTCTGGTCGCCGCTGCTGGTGAACGCCGCCTCGGCGCGCGGAACCGGGCAGCTGCCGGACAAGGAGGGCCAGATGTACGTCGTCGAGCGCGACGACCTGTACCTGATCCCGACGGCCGAGGTGCCGGTCACCAACCTTTACCGTGACGAGATCCTGCCCGCCGACCGCCTGCCGATCTACCACGCCGCCTACACGCCCTGCTTCCGCCGCGAGGCCGGGGCCGCCGGCAAGGACACGCGCGGCCTGCTGCGGGTTCATCAGTTCGACAAGGTCGAGATGGTCAAGTTCGTCCACCCCGCGGACTCCGCGGAGGAGCTGGAGACGCTGACCCGCGACGCGGAGGAGGTGCTGGAGGCCCTGGAGCTGCCGTACCGGACCGTGGAGCGCTGCACGCGCGACGTCGGCTTCGCGCCGGCGAAGGGCTACGACCTGGAGGCGTGGTCGCCGGGGGTCGGGAAGTGGCTGGAGGTGAGCTCGGCGTCGAACTATACCGACTTCCAGGCCCGCCGCATGAACCTGCGCTTCCGGCCGGCGGCTGGAGCCCGTCCCGAGCTGGTGCACACGCTGAACGCGTCCGGGCTGGGCATGTCGCGCACCTACGCCGCGCTGCTGGAGACGCACCTCCAGCCGGACGGCTCGGTCCGCATACCGGGCGCGCTGCAGCCGCACTTCGGCGCTGACGTCATTCGGGCCTGAGGGCGTCCGGGACCGGCGCCCCCGAGCCTAGGATCAGGGCATGAGCGCATCGCCGCCGCCTTCCTGGCAGCCGCCCGAGCGGCCTCCCGGCCCGGCGCCTGGCGTGGAGTTCGGCGAGTTCGGGCCCCGGCTGGTGGCCTACCTCGTCGACATGCTCATCGTGGTCGGGCTCTGGATCGTCATCGCCATCGTCTGGGCCATCGCCGCGGTGGGCACAGGAGGGCTGCGGAGCCGGGGCATGGACGCCGGGGCGGCGGCCGCCCTGACCGCCTTCGCCGGAGCCGCCACCATCGTGAGCCTCGCGTACTTCCCGTGGTTCTGGGCCCGGTCGGGGGCGACGCCCGGCATGCGGATGATGGGCCTGCGGGTGGTGCGCGACCTCGACGGCGGCCCGATCTCCGCGGGCCAGGCGCTCCTGCGCCTGGTCGGCTACTGGATCTCCGGCCTGGTGCTGTACCTGGGCTACGTCTGGATCCTGTTCGACAAGCGTCGACGGGGTTGGCACGACCTCATCGCCGGCACCGTGGTGATCAAGACTCCCTGACCAGGACCGATGCAGGGGCCGAACGACGTCCCGCCGCAGCTCGGCGCGGTGCTGGCGGTGATCCGCCGGGTCCTGGGAGCGAACCTGGTCGGCGCGCACCTGTATGGATCCGGCTCGGCGGCGCGGCGCGCGGAGGGACGATGCGCTGACCGTACAATGAGCTCGGAGGGGTGGCAGAGTGGACGATTGCGGCGGTCTTGAAAACCGCTGAGGCGCAAGCCTCCGGGGGTTCGAATCCCTCCCCCTCCGCCAACCGATTACGAGCGTGAATCTGCCCTGCGCAGGGCGCCAGAAGGCCCCGAACCGATGTTCGATTCGGGGCCGCTGACGGCCAAGTTGACAGCCAAAGGCCGGCTAGCCGGCCGTCACTCCCAGCATCGCGTCCATGCGATCCGCAGCATCCCGCTGCAGGGCAGGGATGGACCCCCGTGCTCGGAACGACGCATGTGGCCGCGGAGCTGCCGGGGGAGAAAAAGCCCCGTGGCCAGATGCGCCGTTCGGTGACGCCTAGCCGATGGCGCTGGGCTCCAGCAACTCGTCGGGGGCAGATGCCAGCAGCTCGTCAATGACGCCCTCGAAGCCCTCCAGCGACTCTGTGATCGCCTCTCGCGGAGTCGATCCCACGCCGACGCTCGGGCCGTCGGGCAGATCGGCCGACGCAACCCAGCGGCCGTTGAGGGTGTTGAGTCGGATGTCGACCCAAAACCACGAACAGGACAAACGCAGGGTCTGCATCG
>JAPSGM010000362.1 GCA_031177555.1 Chloroflexota bacterium | reverse complement strand
TACGTGCGCCGGCTCCAACACCAGATGGCCGAGAAGAACGCCCTCATGTCGCGGTCTCGCGGCTCGGAGCCGAACCGACGCGTGGAGCTGATCCCCGAGGAAGGACGCAGCTGGCGGTGAGCGGCCGTGCGGGTCGCATCGTCCTCGTCGTGATCCTGGTGCTGGTCGTCCTGGCGCTCGTGGCGACCAGCGTCATCCCGCCGGCGTGACGGCCCGCGGCCGCTTCGTCACATTGGAGGGACCGGAGGGCAGCGGCAAGACGACCGCCGCGCGTCATCTGGCCGAGTGGCTCCGCGGCCGCGGCGTCGCCACCGTGCTGACCCACGAGCCGGGCGGGACGCCGCTGGGCGACGAGGTGCGGCGGATCGTGCTCCACATGCGCGGCATGAGCGACGACCTCGACCCCCGTGCCGACGCGCTGCTCTTCGCCGCCGGCCGCGCGCAGCACGTGGCGACCGTCATCCGCCCCGCGCTGGAGCGCGGCGAATGGGTCGTCTGCGCTCGCTACATCGACTCCTCACTCGCCTACCAGGGGGCCGGCTACGGCAACGACATGGCCGATCTGCGCCGCCTCCAGGAGTTCGCCACCGCCGGGCTGCGGCCGGACCTGACCCTGCTCCTCGACCTGCCGGTCGACGTCGGCCTGGAGCGGACGCGCCGCCGCGGCGAATGGAACCGGTTCGAAGACACCGAGGAGCTCGCCTTCTTCGAGCAGGTCCGCGGTGCGTACCTCCAGCTCGCCGCCGACGAGCCCGACCGCTTCGAGATCGTGGACGGGTCGGGGTCGGTCGAGGACGCCGACGCCGCGATCCGGGCCGTCGTGGAGCGCCGGCTCCTGCGTTGACGTCAATGGGCACGGTGCGCCCGCGAAGCCGCCAGGTTTCGACCACGTCGGCGTTGGGCGGCACCTGCTCGACGGGTGGCCCTCGGCTGCCTCCCTGCGCCATACTGATGGCCGGCCATCGCCCGCCGTGCCCCGTGCTGAACGAAGGAGCCGCCCACCGATGAAGCTCGTCACTGCCATCGTGCACAACGAGGATGCCGCCACGCTCGTGGATGCCCTCCTCGAGAAGGAGTACCGTGCGACGCGCTTCAACTCCTCCGGCGGATTCCTCAAGCAGGGCAACGCCACCATCCTCCTCGGCGTCGAGGACGACAAAATCGACGACGTGCTCGGCATCATCAGCGCCAACTGCCACTCCCGGAAGCAGTTCGTGAACCCGATGCCACCGATCATGGAGCCGGGCGAGTTCTACATGCCCTACCCGGTCGAGGTGGAGGTCGGGGGCGCCACCGTCTTCGTCCAGCCCGTCGAGCGCTTCGAGCGCCTCTGACCGGACTCGTGCCCCCAGCCTGGTTGGACAAGCTCGAGGCCGATGCGCCCGACGTCGTCGCCTGCTGGCGGGCCTTCGACTGGAACCGGACCGGCCTGAAGGCGCTGCGCCGCGAGCTGCGGGGGCGGGTCAACGAGGGTGATGCGCCGCGCATCCTGGCGCAGCAGGAGGCGGTCGGCGACGAGCTGGAGCAAGCACTGCGTGCCCTCCCCGAGCGGCTGCTCCGGGCGCCCGGCGGCGAAGAGGACTGGAACGTGGCCCAGACCTTCGCGCACACGACCGCGGCCCGGCGATTCCTCGCAACGTGGGCGTCGCTGGACGCCGCGGGGGAGTGGTCGGAGGAGCGGCCACCGGCGGTGACCGCGTCGGTCCCCGGCCCCGCCGACGCCACACCCGACCAGCTGCTGACGTTCCTGGACAAGTCCCGCGCCGCCATCCGCATCGCCGCCGCACGCATCGAGGGCCATGAGCTCGACCGCTGCCGCATGCGGCACCCGCTCATCGGCCATCTGCGCTGCGGGGACTGGCTGCTCTTCGTCGGCATCCACGACCTGATGCACCTCGAGCAGCTCGACCGGCTTGGCGAGACCGATGCGGCCGCGGCGAG
>JAPSGM010000361.1 GCA_031177555.1 Chloroflexota bacterium | reverse complement strand
GTCACCGGGAAGTTGACGGTGAGCTCCCGCTTGGGGACGCGCAGGACGCGTCGCAGTCCGGGATCGAGATCGAGCTGCTCGGCGGCGGCGTCGAACTGGGCCTGGGCCACCGCCCAGATGTTCGGCAGTTCCGTGGTGGCGATCCTGGTGGTGCTGACCATCGCGTTCGTGCCTGGTGCCTCCATCTCGGCGCGCCGCGGCGCCTCCGCATGCCAGGACGCGGAAGCAGGCCGATGCGCGAGCCGTGGGCGGATTATAGGCTGCGCCCACGCGGGTCCCCGCCGGCGGGTCCGGGGTCGGCTAGAGCGCCTCGACCGCCATGGCCACCGCGCCGCCGCCGCCGAGGCACAGGGTGGCGAGCCCGCGACGGCCCCCGCGCCGCCGCAGCTCGTGGAGCAGCGTGGTCAGCACGCGCGCTCCCGAGGCGCCGATGGGATGGCCAAGCGCGATGGCGCCGCCGTTGACGTTGACCCGGTCCCAGTCGAAGCCGAGCGCGTTGCCGTCGGCGAGCACCTGGGCGGCGAACGCCTCGTTGATCTCGATCAGGTCGAACTCCTGCAGGCCGACACCCAGCCGCTCGAGCAGCCGGCCAACGCCCTCGATCGGCGCCTCGAACAGCCACTCTGGGGCGACATCGGCCTGCGCGTAGCCGGTGACGCGGGCCATCGGCCGGGAGCCGTCCAGGGCCGATTCGGACGCCAGGACCAGTGCCGCGGCGCCATCGGTGATCCCGGGAGCGTTGCCGGCGGTGACCGTGCCGCCATCGGGCTTGAAGGCGGGCTTCAGGCCGGCCAGCGCCTCCAGGGACGTGTCGGCGCGGGGGTTCTCGTCGGTGTCGACGGTGATCGGGCCCTTCCGGCCGTCCACGGTGACCGGCACGATCTCCTCGCGGAAGCGGCCCTCGTCGATGGCGGCCAGCGCCCGCTGGTGCGAGCGCAGCGCGAACTCGTCCTGCGCCTCGCGGGTCACCCCGTGCTTGCCGGCCACGCGCTCGGCGTGGATGCCCATGTGCACGTCGCAGGTAGAGCACCACAGGCCGTCGTGGACAGTGGCGTCGACCAGAGTCTGGTTCCCCAGCCGGTAGCCGGCTCGTGCCCCGGGCAGGAGGTAGGGGCCGAGGTTCATGTTCTCCATCCCGCCGGCCACGATCACGTTCGCGTCCCCGGCGCGAATGGCCGCCGAGCCCATCATCACGGCCTTCAGGCCGGAGCCGCAGACCTTGTTGACGGTGGTGGCGCTGACGCCCTCCGGCAGCCCGGCCTTGAGCGCCGCCTGGCGGGCGGGCGCCTGCCCGGCGCCGGCCTGGATGACCTGCCCCATGATCGCCTCGTCGACCGACTCGGGGGCGATGCCGGCGCGCTCGACCGCGGCACGGATGGCGATGGCGCCGAGGTCGGTGGCCGGGACGGTGGAGAGGCCGCCGCCGAACTTGCCGACGGGCGTCCGGGCCGCGGACAGGATGAAGACGTCGCTCATGGGCCCATCGTACCCCGGGCCGCGCGATGATGGTTACGGGCCCGCCGGGCCGGCTGCACGCTGCAGAATGCGGGCATGAACCCGGATGCCCCGCGCTCGCCGGTGGCGTGGCTCCTGCGGCCCGTTATCGCGCTCGCGCTCGTCGCCGGCATCGCCGGCGCGGCCCCACCCCAGGTGGCAGCCGGCGGTCCGATGACCACCACCAAGCTCGAGCAGCGGTACTACATGGATGCCAGGTTCCGGACCGATACGGGCAGGCTCCGGGTGTTCCAGCGCATCACGCTCGTGAATCGGGCCAACCACGCCATCGACGCGCTGAACCTGTCGGTCATTCCGCGAGCGCTGGATTCCTTCTCGCTGCGGCGCGCGGTCAGGGTGGACGGCGATGTGGTGTCGCACAGGTGGACGACCACCTCGAACCTGCGCGTCGGGCTCGGACGCAAGGTGGCCCCCGGCGAGGAGTTCAG
>JAPSGM010000039.1 GCA_031177555.1 Chloroflexota bacterium | reverse complement strand
GTCGCCGGAAGGACCCGCGTTTTCCGACGGGTTGGCACTTTCCGACGGGTTGGCACTTTCCGACGGGTTGGCATCCTCCGACGGATCCGCAGCGTCGGACGGGTCATCCGAGCAGTCGGGGTCGACCCACAGCATCTTGTTCTTGGTGTTGCGGTCGCCGGCGGGCAACCACTCGAACCGGTACTGGCCGGGCTCCGGAGCCATATCCGGCGTGACGTCCACCCCGTCTCCGGTGGTGTCGTAGGCGCCGGACACCACGGTGGCTCGGTCGCCGTCCCAATCGATCAGCTGCCACGAGCCGGCTTCGACCGGATTGGACGCATAGAAGGCCGCGTAGAAGGCGCAGACGTGCGGATCGTTGCCCAGGTCCGCGTCGGTCACCGCGTCGTGGATCTTGACGGTCCCGCTGGCTGCCAGGACGGGGCCGATGGAGAGCACGAGCGAGAATCCGAGGGTCGCGACACCCGCGACCGCCATCGCCCGGCGGGTCGGGGTCAGCTTCGTGCCCCGGTCTACGGTGGTGATTGAGGTCATCTCAGGCGCATCCAGATAAATACGAATTAGGGCCGGAGCATGACTGTCATGGCTCGGTGTGCCTATGGCGATCTAGTACCTCGGGGTCAGAGCACCCACGGCGCCGATGTCACCAAACCGCCCAGGTGCGGTCCGGTGCAGTACCGCCCTGGTACTTCCGGGCAGCTGGCTCAGCTCCGCCCCGGCGGCCTCCGGACGTCCGCGTAGTGCCTCACCAGGCGCTCCTGCGCTTCCGTCTCCACGGCCTGCGGGTGCCGCACTGCGCGCACGCGAGCGATCGCATCCTGGGGCAGCATTCCGCCCCGCGCCAGCGCGCAGGCCGCCACCGTCCCGGAACGGCCGACCCCGCCCATGCAGGCCACCGCCACGTCACCGGCGCGTCGCCCCTCGTCGATCGCCGACTGGATCGCGTCCATCAGCTCGAGAGTGGGTGCCTCGCCATCCCGGATCGGGAAGCGGTGCACGTCCACGCCGGCCAATCGCCCCAGCTCCACGATCCGCGGGTCGCTCCAGCGCTGCAGCTCGCCGTCCTCCACCAGCAGCAGGAGACGAACGACGCCCATCTCCCGCATCGCGTCCAGGTCGGCCGGCGCGTCCCGCCGATACACGTTGCCCGGGTAGCGGCTCGACGGACCGCGCTTCCCCGGCAGGAAGGTCATCCCCAGGCGGCCGGGCAGGCTCCCGGGCAGCTCCTCCGATGAGAGCCAATCGATCCGCAGCGCCGGGTCGAACCCGGCATGGCCGGGGGCCGGCACCGCGCGGCCGGGCATCAGTTCAGGTGGGCCTTCGTCTGCGCGCAGAAGTGTCCGGTGGGCTCCAGGACCTCGCCGCAGAACGGGCAGGTGGGCCGGCCGGCGGCCATGAGCGCCTCGGCGCGCCGGACGAACTCGCGCGCCTGCCCACGCTCGATGCGGACGCGCACGAGATCCGGCCCATCGGCGTCGTCATCCGCCGTCTCGACGTAGTCACCGTCCTCGCTCATCGGCTGCGCCTCGATGATCACCTTGTCGGTCGCCGGGTCCCAGGCCAGCGCCATGGGACCGACGCGGAAGAGGTCCTGAAGCGGCTCGTCGAGCGGGCTGTCGTCGCGCGGCATCGGTGCGGCTTCCGCATCGGGCCCGCGGTCGATGGTCTTCAGCAGATCGGCCAGGCGGTCCGCCAGAACCGCGACCTGTGCCTTCTCGAGCGCGACGCTGACCACGGCCTCGCCCTTGCGAACCTGCAGGAAGAAGGTCCGGTTGCCCGGCTCGCCGATGGAGCCGGGCACGAAGCGGTCGGGAGCGTCGAAGATGAAGAGGCGGCGCGGCATATCGCCATGCTAGCAACGTCCGCCGGACACACAACGGGATCGGAGAATGTGCCCGCTTCTCCGATCCCGTCTCCCCCGATGTTCGAGCCGGTCCGCCGGGAGGGCCGGCGGGTGCCCACACCAGCTCGCTGACGGCAGCCTATCGTCACCGGAGTGGCCATGTCAATACATTATTGACCGTGGGGAGGGGTCAGTTGACCGCGAGCGCCTCGTTGGTCAGCTCATAGGCGCCGCGGTGGTCCCCCACCTCGGCCCGCAGGCCGGCCCACTCGCGCAGCACCTCGCGGATGCGCGAGGCCACCTGGCCGTCGCGGGCGAGGGCGGCGGCGTCCGCGTAGCGGGTCTCGGCCTCGTCGCGGGAGCCACTCGCCCGCAGGGCACGGGCCTCGGTCAGCATGGCCGTCAGCTCCACCGCCCGGTTGCCTGTAGCCTTTGCCAGGTCTCGAGCACGCTCAGCCAGCTGCAGCGCCTCGGCGGCATCGCCGCGGGCCAGGGCCACCTGCGCCTCGGTTTCCAGGACGGCCGACAGGTAGCGATCGTCGCCGGCACGCTCGAACTCGGCGTGCGCCTCGTCCGCAAGCTCGCCCGCGCGCGCCACGTTGCCCGTCGCCAGGTAGGCCATCGCCAGGTCATTCTCGATCTGCGCCGACTCGAACCCGGCCCCGGCCGCGCGGAGCAGGGCGAGGCCCTGGGTTCCGGATCGGATCGCGGCCTCCAGGTCCCCAGTCTCGCGGTAGCTGATGGCCAGGTTATAGAGGAACATCGCGCGGCGTCGATCGTCCAGGTCGCTGGCCATCCCACGCGCCGCCTCGAGGTTCGCCAGCGACTCCGCGTAGTTCCCGGTCCGGGACTCGACCGCGGCCAGCGCCATGAGGAGCCGCATCTCGAACTCCGGCTCCACCCGTAGGCCGGCACGCACCCGCTCCAGCAGGCCCTTTAGGAGGCTGCGGGCGTCCGCCTCGGCATCGGACAGGTAGAGGCCGTAGCCCAGCCAGTAGCGCGCGAGCGCCTCGTCCGCGACCTTTCCGAGGCTGGCAAAAAGACGCGCGGCCTCGGAGGCGGCCGTGACGGCTTCCCGCCCGCGATCCAGGCGGACGAGCGCCTCGGCGTGGCCGCGCAGCACCTCGGCGCGGGACGGATCGTCGAGTGGGCCGCTCAGCAGCCGTCCGTACCCGTCGGCCGCCGCCTCCCACTCGCCGGCGGCAAGCTGCATGTCGACCTCGAGCCTGGTCCAGGCCGGCGTCGGCTCGTCCAGGAAGTGGCTCGGCGCCAGGCCCAGGCGCTCGGAGAGGTAGTTCAGCGCCACCATCGACGGACGAGCGATGCCGGTCTCCAGCGCGCTGATGTAGGCCTTCGTGTAGCGCTCCCCGGCCAGCTGCTGCTGGGTGAGCCCGGCACGCTGGCGCGCCTCGCGCAGGCGCGCACCGATCTGCCTGGCGAGCGCAGCGTCCTGCTCCGTCGCGCGAGCGGCCGTCCGGGTTCGTGGCATGGCGGCAGTGTACACGGCGTGGCAAGCAAGACTTGACAACTTCCCCCGCCGAAAGTACTCCGCTCGCTCCATGGCCGGTACCGATGGGTCATTGCCCGTCCCCGCCCGCGTCGCCGACGCTCACCGCGAGGCCGCGCCGAGGTCCGTCGCGGCGGAATCAGGAGAGTCGCAATGCGCACCGCGAGTTGTGGGGGCGGCTGGCCGGTCTAGAACCGCACCAGCTCGCTTGGGGATCGAGCCGTGGGACCGGCCACAGCACCGGACGGACCCACGGCGCGTTTCCGTACCCGACCTAGAGCGCCGGCAGCTCCTGTTCCAGGTCCTGCGCCGGCGCGAAGAGGTCCCCCACCTTCACCAGCCGGTCGCCAACCGTCCGGATCGTCCAGCGGTCCGGCCTGAGGCCCGGATCCTCCAGCTCCTCCCATTCGATCGGCACCGATACTGGCGCACCCGCCGCCGGGCGCGCCGAGTACGGCGCCACCAGCGTCTTGTTCACCGCGTTCTGCGTGTAGTCCAGCCTGGCCAGGCCACGACGGTCGCGCTTCGTCCACTCCCAGCTCACCAGCTCCGGCATTAGCCGGCCGATGGCCCGCGACAGCTCCTCCACCCAGCCCCGCGTGTCGTCGAAGGTGTAGCCGCGGCGGATCGGGATCCAGACCTGGATGCCGCGCTTGCCGGTGACCTTGGGCAGCCCGGTGATGGCCAGGTGCTCCAGCGCCGTGCGGTACAGCCGCGTGAGCGCCAGCACCTCCTCCCAGGTCGTGTTGGGCCCGGGATCCACGTCGATCAGGGCGTAGGTCGGCTCGTGCGGCCGCTCCGTGCGCGATGTCCACGGATGCAGCTCGACCGCGGCCTCCTGGGCGAGCCACACCAGCGTCGCCACGCGATCGGCGACGACGTAGGTCTTGGGTCCCTCGTGCCCGGTGTAGTCCCAGCGCGCGACCCACTCGGGCACGTGCTTCGGGAGGTCCTTCTGCCAGAACCCCTTGGAGCCGATGCCGTCCGGGAAGCGGTTCAGGGTGAGGCCGCGTCCGGCCAGGTACGGGACCAGGCTCGGGCCGATGGAGGCGTAGTAGCGGATCAGGTCGCGCTTGGTGAGGAGCGAGTGCTGGCCCTCGGCCGGGAAGATCGGCTTGTCCAGGTTGGTGAGCCGGACCTCGTGGCCGGCGACCTGCCAGTGGCCCTCCTTCTTCATGGCGTCCAGGGCGGCCAGCTCCTCCGCGGTCGCCGGCCGGACGTCGTCACCGGGCCGCCGCTCCTCGGCCGGCGCCTCGCGCGTCGACGCCACCGGGTTCCCGCGCTTCGGCTTCGGATCGTCCCCGCTCGCCCCGGCGCGCCGGCTGCCGGCCACGATCCGGCCAGAGGGAATCGCCTCCTCGCGGATCACCTGTGCCGGGTCGCGGTCGATCACGACCCCCGTGAAGGCGGCCTGGCGCAGCAGGCGTTCGCTCGTCCAGTCGGCGAACTCGGCGCTGATGACGATCTGGGGCTCCACCCACCGCGCCTTGGGAAGGCGTGGCGGCTTCGCCAGCGGCGAGGCGTCGCGCTCCAGCGGCTGCAGGGCGCCCAGCAGCTCGCGGCGCATCCTGGTGTCGAGGCCGCTGCCCACCTGGCCGGCGTGCCGCAGCGCGCCGTCCTCGTTCACGGCCACGATGAGCGAGCCCAGATCCTTGTGAGTGCCCTGTCCGGGCAGCCAGCCAACCACCACGACCTCCTGCTCCCGGCGCAGCTTGATCTTCAGCCAGTCGCGGGTGCGGCGTCCCGGCTGGTAGCGGCTGTCGCGGCGCTTGGCGACCACCCCCTCCAGGTTCCGGTCGTCGGCGGCGCTCACGAACGCCCTCCCCTCGCCGGCCACGTGCGACCCGTAGCGGATCACCGGGTGTGGGCGCAGCACGCGGCGCAGGAGGCGCTTGCGGTCCTCCAGCGGGACGTCGAGCAGTGAGCGGCCGTCCAGGTGGAGCAGGTCGAAGGCCATGTACGCCAGCGGGATGGCCTCGCGCTCCTCGCGGCTCTTGCGCGGCGCGTCGGCCTCCGTCGAGCGCGCGGAGCCCCGCAGCCCGCGCAGGCCGGTACGCTCCTGCAGGAGGCTGAAGTCCGGTCGCCCGGCCTCGTCGAGGGCGACCACCTCGCCGTCCACGATCGCCTGCTCGGCGTCGATCCAGTCGCGCTCGCGGGCCAGGTCCGGAAAGTAGGTGGCCGCGTCGACGCGCTTGCGCGTCCACAGCCGGGCCCGCCCGTCGCGGACCACCGATTGGACTCGGTACCCGTCCCACTTCACCTCGAACAGCCAGTCGGCGTCGTCGAAGGCGCCCTCGGTGAGCGTGGCCAGCATGGGTGGCACGAACTCCGGCATCGGCTCCTGGCGAGCGGCCGACAGGTCCGGCGCCGAGTCGGCGGGAGGAGGCTCGGCCGTGAAGCGCGGCTCCACGCCGTCTCGCACCTCGTCGTTGGTGCGGCCGGTCTTCACGCTCGCGGGGTGGTCCTCCGCGTCCCAGCCATCGACCGCCGCCTCGTCGCGCTTGTGGAGGAGCAGCCACTTCTCGCGGTCGTCGCTGCGGCCGTAGGCGTCGCGGCGGTCGGTGCGCACGATCGTGAAGCGGCCGCGCAGCCGCTCGCCGTACAGGCGGAACTTCAGCTCGCCCGCCTTCACCGCCGCGCCGGGGTCATCGGTCTCCTCCGGCTCGAAGATGCCCCAGTCCCAGATGATGACGTCGCCGGCCCCGTATTCGTCCTGGGGGATGACGCCCTCGAAGGGCAGGTACTCGATCGGGTGATCCTCGGTCCGCATGGCCAGCCGGCGCCCCTTGGGGTCGAGCGTCGGCCCTTTCGGCACCGCCCAGCTCACAAGCACGCCGTCGATCTCCAGCCGGAAGTCGTAGTGCAGGGCGGTGGCTCGATGGCGCTGCACCACGAAGCGTCCGGCTCCGTCTCCCACCTCGCCCGGCTCGGGCTCGGGGGTCCTCTCGAATCGGCGCTTGGCCCGATAGGTCTCGAGTGGCATCGGCCCGATGATGCCACCTGCGGGGCTGGCACGATGCTTGCCGCCCTGCCGGGCGGGAGCGGTGAACCCGCACCGGAGGTGTACGCATGGCAACCACATTCAGCCGTGAGCTCGAGCGGCTCACGCACAGCGGCCTTTCCCTCGCCGATCCGGCCAGCGACATGCGCGGCCGCCAGGTGCTCGATCGCGACGGCAACGAGATCGGGACGGTGTCCGACGTGCTGGTCGATCCCGAGCAGCGGGTCGCGCGCATGATCGAGGTGGAGGCCGGTGGCGCGATCCTGGGCATCGGTCGCAAGCACCGCCTGATCCCGGTCCAGGTGCTGACCGGGGGCGATGCGGAGGCGGTATACGTCGAGCGCACGCGCGATGAGATCGACGCCGTCCCCGACTACCACCCCGCGGAGGGTGACGAGGAGGAGGACCAGTACCAGGCCGCCTACGCGGCCTTCGGCGTGACGCCGTACTGGCAGGCGGAGGTGAGCGGGGCCGGCCGGCGCTAGGCTCGGGCCAGCGGCACCAGACGCGCCAGGTCGGGGACCACCGCCCCGGCGCCCGCGCGCTCCAGCTCGTCGGCTGACACGGCCGCGCCGGCCGTGACGGCCACCGCCACCATGCCGGCCGCCCTGGCCGACTGCATGTCCCACGTCGAATCGCCGACATACCAGCACGCCTGCGGCTGAACGCCCAGGTCCCCGGCGGCGAGCAGCAGCAGGTCCGGCGCTGGCTTGGCGTTCTCGACGTGCGAGCCGTCAACGATGCGCGGCTCACGGTCGAGCTCCAGCGCGTGCACCGAGGCGCCCACCTGCTCCCGTCGCGACGACGTGGCGATGGCCCAGGGCACGCCCGCCTCGTCCAGCGCCCCGAGCAGCTCGCGCACGCCGGGGAGCGGCTGCGGGTCGCGGTTCAGCCCCTCGTAGATCTCGCCCGAGCGGCGGTCGATCTCCTCGTCGCGGCCGTCCGGAAGCGGCTGCCCCGCGTCCTGCGCGACGCGGCGGGCCAGCAGTCGACCATCCGACCCTATCAGCGGCGCCACCTGAGCGCGGCTGGCCGGGATGTCGAACTCGGCGAAGACGGCGAGCCACGCCCGAATGCGGGTCTCGACGGTGTCGACCAGGGTGCCGTCCAGGTCCAGGATCACGGCTGCGGGGCGTGGCAGGGAGAGCGGCGGGGACATCGGCCTACGATAGCCGCGATGCCCTCCCCGCACGCGCGGCACTGGATATGCTGGATCCCAGCGGTTTGGCGGCGCCGTCCTAGGCAGGCTCCTTAGCGTCGCGCGTGCCGCATTTCTTGCCGCGTGCCCCACGGAGCTGTGCGCGCGCCGTGCGCAGGTCGGCCACCAGCCCATCGAACATCGCCTGGCGCTCCTGGCCAGTTCGCGCGCGCAGGACGGCCGACGGATGGATGGTGCCGATGGCGGGCGTGCCCAGGACGCTGGGACGCACGTGGCCGTGCTCGCGCGTCACGCGGAAGGCCGGCCCGATGAGGGCCTGAGCGGCGGTCGCCCCGAGGCACACCACCAGCCGCGGCTGCACGCGCGCCATCTCGCCCTCCAGCCAGGGGCGACAGGCCTGGACCTCGGCGCGGTCCGGCTTCTGGTGGATGCGACGCTTGCCGCTGGGGGCGCGACGCCACTTGAAGTGCTTCACCACGTTGGTCACATACACCAGGCGCCGGTCGATGCCGGCGGCGTCCAGCGCCTCGTCCAGCAGTCGGCCCGCGGGACCGACGAACGGCTCACCCGCGAGATCCTCGCGATCGCCTGGCTGCTCACCGATGACCATCAGCTCGGCGCCCTCGCCGCCCGCCCCGAACACCGTCTGGGTCGCGTTGCGGTACAGGTCGCAGGCCGTGCAGGTCCGCGCCGCGGCGCGCAAGTCGTCCAGCCGCGCGTCTCCGCGTTGCGCCGCATCCCGCAGGGCCTCCGGCTCGTCCGCCATGCCACGTGCCGGCGAGCACGCGGCGTGCCGACCCGCTTCGGCGGCCGACGTCGAGGACCATCGGCCGATGGCGATGCTTGGGCCGCCTCCGCTAGGCTAAGGGGACATCCACCGAGCTACCCGCCTCACCGGCGCACGACAGGAGAGTCCCATGCGATGGCTCCGATCGGGGACGCGCGACCAGCAGACCGATGAGGAACGGCTCGAATCGGTCCGCATCCTCACGCCTGAGCTGGAGCTCGACGGATTCATAGCGCCAACCGGCCAGCGCATCACGGACATCCTGTTGCGCGGCCAGGACCTGGCATTCCTGCCGGCCGGTGCGGACTCCGCGCCGGGAAACTGGCTGCGCATCGCACCGGCGGATCTGCTGGTGGTGATCCCTCCACCCATCTCGCCGCGCACGGGCTGGCGCGAGCCGTTGCACCTCGTCGAGGCATTCGCCGAGGTCGGGCCGTACCGCATCAGCGGGACGGCCCACCTGCGCCGGGGCGAGACCCTCGACGACAGGTTCCGCGAGCGACAGCCGTTCCTGCCGCTGACCTCGGCCACGGTCCTGCGCGCGGACGGAGAGCCCGAGCAGGTGAAGGTCGCCATCGTGAACCTGGACAACGCCGACCGGTTCGGCCGGGCTCAGTCGACGAGCGCGTAGACCTCGTCGCTCGTCACGGCCCGGAAGACCATCTCGTGTCGGCGCTCGGCAGCCAGGCGCCGTCGGGTATCGCGTCCCACCCTTCATAGCCCGCAAGCTCGGTGGCGACCGAGCGCAGCGCCGCCAGCGCGGGATGCCGTGTGTCGCCGCGGTGAACCATCGCCCACGGGTACACGGGGACCGGCTCGACGAGCGGCCTGATCACCGCGCCGGGCACGGCGGGGCGCTCGCCCATGGTGAGGATCGGGAGGCCATGCGACTCGAGGTGCCGCGCGGTCTCGCTCGTACCGATGACGTGCGGATGGGGCGGCGACGGCCGTCCGCCGAATGCCTCGAGCAGGGAAACCGCGAGATCGACCCACTCGGGAGCATCCTGGTTGCCGGCGCTGGCATCGACCTCCATCCCGCGCAGCCTCTCGAGCGGTACCTCGGGAAGGCCTGCCAGGGAATGTCCCTCGGGGAGCAGGAGCGCCAGTGGTTCGTAACGAATCAGCCTACGCGTCAGCACAGCGGGAAAGGGCCGCCCGAGTCCCTCCGTCCTGCCGAAGGCGACGTCCAGGCGTCCGGCGAGCAGCTGGGGGAGCGCGGCGCCCATTCCCCCGCCATAGCGCACGGTGAACTCGAACTGAGGAGCGGCCAGGCGCGCGGCGTCGACGATGCGGGCGGGGGTGAGCGCCTCGCCGACGACGTCCACGAGCAGCGGCCGGGTCGCGCCCCACAGCTCCTCGAGTGCCGCGTCGTTGAGCGCGAGCAGGGATCGCGCATGCACCAGGAGGCGCTCGCCGTCCGCCGTAAGGGTTACGTGGCGGGTGCTGCGGTTGAAGAGCGGGGCGCCGAGCTGCGATTCCAGCCGACGGACATCGCGGCTCAGCGCCTGCTGTGCCACGTGGAGGCGGTTGGCGGCTCGGGTGAAGTGAAGCTCCTCGGCGACGGCCAGGAACGAGCGAAGGAGGCGGAGATCGAGTTCGGGCGGCACGCAGTCACCTCAGGCCATCGGCTGGCTCTTTTCACGCGCGGACGATGTTAATCCTCGCCAAACTGGTGTTGGACTCTGCCCGACACCGGATGGATCGTTGGCGCGATGACCGACGTCGCCAACCGTCTCGGACCGTTCGCAGCGACCGCGCGGAAGCGGGCCCGCCCACGCCCCTTCATGACGTCCCGCTCGCGGCCGACGCCCCTCACCCTCCTGGTCCTGGCGAACGCCGTGTCGCTGAGCGGGAACGTCATCACCACGGTGGCGATTCCCTGGCTGGTGCTGACCACGACGGGCAGCGCCGCGCTCGTCGGGATAACCGTCTTCGCCGGCGCCGGGGCCGCCGTCATCGGTGGCATGGCGGCCGGTCGGATCGTGGATGCGATCGGCCCGCTTCGCACCAGCTCAGCCGCCGATCTTCTCAGCGGACTCGCGGTCGCGCCGCTGCCGATCCTCCTGGCGCTCGGCGCGCTGGAGATCTGGCATGTCGTGCTCCTGGCCATCGTCGGCACGCTCGCCGACTCGGCCGGCTCGACCGCGCGGCAGAGCCTGGTGCCAGCGGCGGCGGATGCCGGCGGTTACCAGCGCGAGCGCGCGAACGCACTGTTCACCTCGGCGGAGCACGTCGGCTACCTGCTCGGGGCTCCGGTCGCCGGCCTGCTCATCGCTGCCTTCGACGTCGGCGGTGCGCTGTGGGTCACGGTCGGCTCGTTCACGTTCGCCGGGCTCATCGTCGCGGGGCTGGTCCGCATGCCTCGCCAGCGCATCGTCGCCCGGACGGCCGAGAGATCTGGGCTCCGCGAGGCGATCGCGTTCATCTGGGGCGACCCGGCACTTCGCGCCGTGTTCGTCTTCCCGACGGTGGCGGTCCTGCTGGTCGGTCCACTGGTGCCGATCGTGCTCCCGGTTCTCGCACGCGAGGCGTTCGGCGATCCGTTCGTTCTCGGGATGATGATCGCAAGCTACGGTGCGGGCGGGCTGCTCGGAGCCGCCGGTTTCGGGATGCTCGGGTCGCGCGTCTCTCGTCCGCGGCTGTACATCGGCGTCTTCGTCGTGTGGCCGTGCACATACGCGGCCATCACCCTGGTTCCGTCCCTACCCATCACCCTCGCCATGCTGCTGGCGCTCGGAGCTGCCGCCGGTGCGCTCGTGCCGCTGCAGGCCACGATCCGCCAGGAGCGCTCGCCGGCGCGGCTGCTGCCCCGAGTCGTCGGGCTGAGCACTGCGAGCCTCCCGGTCGTCGGACCGATCGGCGTCCTCGTCACCGGCTTCCTGGTCGACGGGGTCGGCCTGCACCAGACGCTGTTGCTGATGACCGCCGGCGCCGCGCTCATCGGCGCGGCCGTGCTGACGAGCAAGGGGATCCGCGTCATCGAGGCGAACGAGTCGACGCAGGCCGGCGATGGAGTCGAGTCAGAACCATTCGGCGAGATATGTCTGGAGGTGGTCACGGAACCGTGCGGGGTCGACGAGGACCCCAGCGCCGCCGGCGTGGG
>JAPSGM010000172.1 GCA_031177555.1 Chloroflexota bacterium | reverse complement strand
GTCGCCGGTCGTGGCGAAGTCGGAGAGGGCGCCGGTGGGAAGGCCACCGGACCAGAATCCGGCGTCGACGGTGCCGTCCCGCAGCGCCTCCACCGTCTCGTCGATCAGGAGCCCGCTCCGCCGGATGCCGGCGTCCGGGTCGATCCCCGCCGCCTCGAGGATGCGGAGGGCGATGACCTCCGTGCCCGAGCCCGGGGCACCAAGCGAGACGCGCTTGCCCTGCAGGTCGTCGATCGTCTCGATCCCCGAATCCGCGGTGGTCACGACCTGCGTGTAGTTGTTGTAGAGGATCCCGAGCGCGCAGGCATCCACCGGGTTGTCTTCGAAGTCGGCGGTCCGGCCCTCGACCGCATCGGCCGCCGTGTCGCCGAGGACGAAGGCCACATCGGCGTCACCGGTGCCGATGAGGAGCATGTTGTCGACCGAGGCGCTCGTCTCCTGGGCCGTGGCCTGGACCCCGTCGATGTTGTCGCTGAGCACGTCGGCCAGCCCGCCGCCGAGGATGATGTACACCCCGCCGGTGCCGCCGGTCGCCACCGTCAGCCGGGTGGTCGCTCCGTCACCGTCGGTGGCACCGGGACCTGGCGATCCCTCGCCGAGCGGCTCGCACGCGGCGAGGACGAGCGCGGCGGTGACGCCCAGGGCGGTCAGCGGAAGACCGAGCCTTCGGGCCTGAAGCGGAAGAGCCATGGACGCAACTCCTTCTTCAGGTCGCGCTGCGTGCCTCCGCGCTGGGCGCGACCCCGAGGGAAGCCCGGGCCGTTGACGTCGGCGCTCGAATTGTACGCCGCTGGCGCCAGTCCTCAGCCGTTGGCCACGGCCCGCGTCTCCTCCGCACCGCTGCGGGCACCGGCCGCCCGCAGGGCCGCCAGCGCGGCGACCCGGTCGATCACGTACCTCGCGTCCCGATCCGCGCCGGCGATCAGCATGGAGGTGAAGGCGTACAGGAATGGGATCCCCATGACGTACAGGCCGGGCATCTCGTCCACGACACCCCGATGCTGCCGCGGCCAGCCCTCCGCATCGCTCACCGACGGCTCGATCCAGCCGTAGTCCGGCCGGAACCCCGTGCACCAGATCACGTTCGCCACGTCGAGGACGGTGCCATCTGCCAGGACCGGTCGGCCGGACTTGGCATCGACCGTCCGCTCCGCGCGCAGGTCGACGCCGGCCGACTCCAGCTCCGGTCGCCGGATGCGGAGCAGCGGTCCACCGCCTCGGCGCACCTTCGGCGCCATCCGGCGGCCGATGGGCGTGTCCAGGGTCAGCAGGTTGCCGCCCAGGAAGCGCAGCAACGGCCAGGCGACGAACCGCCCGCGGCGGCTGTCGATGGGGAAGGGGAGCTGACCGTGCGCCCTGCCCGAGACGATGGTCCGATGGCCGGCCGTGGCGACCTCGTGCGCGAGGTCGGCGCCGGAGTGGCTGAGCCCCACCACCAGCACCGGCCCGTCCGCCAGCTGGTGAGGAGCGTGATACTCGGACGAGTGCAGCTGGCGGATGCCTGGATCCAGGCGCGCGGCGAAGTCCGGCACGCGCGGGCGCTGGAACGCGCCGCTGGCCACGATGACCTGGGCGGCCAGGAGCCTGTCGGCGCCGGTTGTGAGCTCAAAGGCGGCGGGTCCGCCGTCGCCGCCGACCGCCCGCAAACATCGGACCCGCATCCCGGTCCGCACCGGCAGCCGGTAATGAGCGACATATCGCTCCAGGTAGTCGCCCATCTGCCTGCCGGTCGGGAAGGCGTTCCGCGGCAGGGGGAAGGGCAGGCCCGGCAGCTCACTGCCCCTGGCCGGGGAGTAGAGCAGCAGCGAGTCGTAGCGGTTGCGCCACACGTCTCCGACCCGATCGCTCGACTCGAGGACCACGTGGTCGACCCCGCGCCGCGCCAGGTGGTGGCTGGCGGCCAGCCCCGTCTGCCCGGCCCCGATGACGGCGACCGCGCGCCGCTCGACGGCAGTGTCCTGCATGGTTCTCCTATCTCCCGCAGCTGTTCGCGCCCACCGTCGCGCTGCCTTGCCGGACACCGCAAGTTCGAAGGTCGAACTTGGCCGGTTTGTGGCCGCTGCGACAATGGCCCCATGGGATCCAGCGCCAGGACCGAGTACTGCTCGTTCACGAAGGCGGTCGAGCACCTTGGGGACCGATGGAGCCTGCTCATCGTCCGTGAGCTTGCGCTCTTCGGACCACAGGGGTTCAACACGCTGGCCACCGGGTTACCCGGCCACGTTTCCCGGTCGGTCCTGACTTCGAAGGTGCGCAAGCTGGAGGAGATCGGCCTGATCGCCCGCTCGCCATCCGGACCTGCCCGCACAGGACCCTACCGGCTGACGCCAGCTGGCGAGCAGCTCGTCCCTACCCTCAAATCGCTCTGGCAGTGGGCCGAGCAGTGGGTGCCCGAGGACCCGGAAATGGCCAGACGCGATCCGAGCATCGTCCTGTGGTGGTTGATGCAGCGCCTCGATCGGCGGGCGCTGCCGGATCGCCTCGTGGCGATCGAGTTCGCCGTGCCGCTCCGCGAAGCCGAGCGGCAGTGGTTCCTGGTGACCTCCGGCGCCGAGCCGGAGGTTTGCCTGGAGGACCCCATGATCGGCGAGGAGCGCTACGTCTTCGTGGAGGCCGATGCCGACGGGCTGTACCCGATCTCGCGCGGCGACCACTCCTGGGAAGAGGCGATCCGCGATGGGAGCGTGCGCCTGTACGGCAATCCGGTCCTGGTTGCCGAACTGCCACGATGGTTCGTCCTGCCGGACCGTCCGGCACATGCCTCCCGGCGAGCCCCACTCCTTCAGGCCGCCCGGTAGGCCCGCAGGATGGCCTGGACCGATGCATCGGCATCGGTTTCGGTGGTCGCCCAGCCGCTGACGCTGATGCGCATGGCGGCCCTGCCCTGCCAGGTCGTGCCGCCCAGCCAGGCGGTGCCGTCGTCCTGGACGCGGGCGATCACCCGTCGCGTCGAGTCGTCGTCATCGCGGAAGCGGACCAGCACCTGGTTGAGGATCACCTCGTTCAGCACCTCGACGCCGTCGGCCGCGGCCAGCTGCTCGGCCATGCGCGCGGCCAGGTCACAGCAGCGCTCCACCAGCTGGCGCACGCCGTCGCGGCCGAGGGAGCGGATGGCGGCGTAGAGCGTGAAGCCGCGCGCCCGACGCGACGAGTCCAGCACCCAGTCCCAGTTGTCCCGCTGCTCGCGGTTCTGCATCAGGTAGGCGCCGCTCCCGGTCATCGCCGCCCGGTGCGATTCCGCGTCACGCACGGCCACGAAGCCGCAGTCGTATCCGACGTTGAGCCACTTGTGCGCGTCGGTCGACCACGAGTCGGCACGCTCCACCCCCTCGAGCAGGTGGCGCAGCCGCGGCGAGGCCGCGGCCCACAGGCCGAAGGCTCCGTCGACGTGCAGCCAGGCGTTGGGGCGGGCGGACACCGCTTCGGCGATGCCGGGCATCGGGTCGAAGGCGCCGCTGTTCACGTTCCCAGCCTGGGCCAGCACGATGACCGGTCCGTCGAGCTGCGCCAGCGTCCGAGCCAGCTCGTCGGGGCGCATGCGGCCCTGGCCGTCGGCCGCGACCCGGATGACGCGCTCCCGGCCGAGGCCCAGGTACTGCAGGGCGGTCAGGATGGTGGCGTGCGCCTCGTCCCCGATCACCACGCGGATCTCGGGCGCGCCGTACAGCCCACGCGCCTCCACGTCCCAGCCCTCGCGCGCCAGCACGGCGTGGCGTCCGGCGGCGATGCCGACCGCATTGCCCAGCCCGGCCCCGGTCGGCAGGCCGAAGCTGGCCTCCGGCGGCAGGCCCAGTAGCTCGAGCATCCACTCCCCGGCGACCTGCTCCGCGGCGGCAGCCGCTGGCGACGCGGCGTGCAGCACCCCGTTCTGGTCCCACGCGGCGGTCAGCCAGTCGGCCGCCACCGAGGCGGGCAGCGATCCGCCGATGACGAAGCCGAAGTAGCGCGGGCCCGCCGAGGCCACGAGGCCCGGCTCCACGGCCCGGGCCAGCTCCTCCACCACGCGCATGGCGTCGGTGCCCTCCGTCGGGACGGGACCGGCGCCCAGCCGCTCGCGCAGGCGGGCCGCGTCGGCGCGGGCGCCGACCGGGCGCCGGTGGACGCCGCGCAGGTACTCGATCCCCAGCTCGGCCGCGCGCCGCAGGGCGGTCTCGCGCTCGTCCATCCGAGCCGGGCTACTCGTGCTGGAGGCGCAGCGGCGCCAGCGTGCCGAGCGACTCGGCCACCACTACGGCATCGTCGTCGGGCTGCATGTTGAAGTCGGCCGCCGGGTTGAAGCCGATGACGGTGGTCACGGCCCAGTACAGCGTCTGCTCGATGCCACCGACGGTGAGCTTTCCCTCGAAGGTCGCCACCAGGATCGTCGCCGCCAGCACGAAGGCGGCGACGGCGGTGAGCAGGTGACGAAGAGGTGGCCGTCCACCTGGCTGCCGATGCGGCGCGCGTGGAACGCCACGCGGCGCAGCAGCGGAACGTTGAAGACGGCGGCGACTCGGGTCGGCATCGGCGGCGAGTGTAGCTGGCGTGTCGGCCGTCCGACCAGGCTTGAGGAACGGCGTAGCCTTCCGCGCTGGTGCGCCGCGACGCGCGCCACGTCCGAGGGAAATGTGCCCGCATCTCTGCCTGGCGCTGCCGTGCGCGTGGGCTTCGGGCTCCTCTTGGTGGGCCTGTGGACCTACTTCCGCTTCCGCATCGTGCGAACGGGGGAACGCAAACGCTGGTGGAATCGGACAGCAGCGACTAGCCTGCCTCCATGAGGACGGGGCGATGTCGCAGCCGATCGAGCTGATCCTGGTCCGCCACCTGGCCAGCAGCCTCGCCATCCCCCTGTTCCTGGTCGACCCGGGCGGGACGATGGTCTACTACAACGAGGCCGCC